>JASIGB010000972.1:0-2775 GCA_030045355.1 Bryobacteraceae bacterium | reverse complement strand
GATGGCCAACCTGTCACCGGATCCCGAGATGGCCAGCACGCTCGGCTCCTACGATCTGGCGCTGCTGGACGTCTCCGAACGCGCCCGCTCCCAGATCTCGCCGGAGGGACTCTACGTGATCGAACACGGCAACGAAGCGTTGGTACGGCAGATCCTAGACGAGCGGGCGCCGGGCGGCGCCATCAAGGCGCGTGTCGTATGGCTAGGCCGCGAAGAGGATCGCGGCGAACCTCAGCGCGGCCGTTTGTTGTACGATCCGATTTCCTCGTAGGCATCCAGAACCTGCTGCGCGGTGCGCTCCCAACTGAAGCGGCGCGCCTGGTCGAATCCGCGTTCCACCAGCCTCTCCCGCAGCGCACCGTCGAGCAGCACCTCCCGCATCCCGCGTGCGATATCGAAGACGTTCTCCGGATTTACGATCTCGGCCGCGTCGCCCACCACTTCGGGCAGCGAACTGACGTTGGAGCAAACTACGGGAGTGCCGCAGGCCATGGCTTCGAGCGGCGGCAGTCCGAAGCCTTCGTACAAGGACGGAAAGACGAAGGCCGCCGCGCCTTGGTAGAAAACCCGCAGCGTCTCGATGGGCACGAAGCCGAGAAACCGCACGCTGTCCTCGACGCGGCTTTGTATCACGGCGTGCCGCAGCGCGGGATAGCGGGAAATCTCGTCGCCGATGATCAGCAAGCGCAGGTCGCGATAAACGGGGTGGTCCTGGATCTCACCCCGCAATACGGCAAACGCTTCCACCAGACGGGGAATGTTCTTATGGGGATTCGTTCGCCCGACGTACAGCAGATACGGGTATTGGATCAGGTAGCGATCCAACACGCGCTGGATTTCGGAAGCGTAACTGGGTTCCTCTCCCCGGCCCCGCGCCAACACCGCGGGCTTATGGGCGTAGAACGTCGGGTCCGGCGCGTTGTAGACCACGCGCATGCGGCTGGCCGGGATCCCCAATACCGTCTCGACATCGCGGCAGGTAGCCATGGAAACGGCGATCACGCGATCGGCGCGAATGAGTCCGCGGCGCAGAAAGAAGCGGCGCGGCCGGCTTCCGTAACCCGCCTCATTGGCAAACAGCAGCGTGCTCATGTCATGAATGGTCACCAGGTACGGTTTGGGCATGAACAAGGGCACGGCGTTGAGCGGGATATGAAAAAGATCCGCGTTCAGCTTGCGCAGGAAGAACCCATAGTGAATCTGCGCCAGTCCGCCCGGCGCCGCGCCGCGTTTGGGTTCGGGGAAAACGGCGGTCTCAAAGTTTCCCGGCAGCTCGGCGAGCTCGGGAACCTGAGGCCCCGTGGTGATCAGTTTGTACTGATTGCGGTCATCTACCCGCGCCAGCGAGCGAACCAGATTGCGGATGTAGGTACCGATACCGAAATCCGCGACTCGGCGGGCATCGAGTACGATCCGGAGCGCCATCGGGACAACCGCGACATCAAGCCGTGGTGCGCGCCAGCTTCCAGGAGTAGAGCGGGAAACGATCCGCCAACTCGGTCACCCGGCGCCGCACCGCGAGCAAAGTGTCTGTCGCTTGTGGCCCCTGCGATTGGACTCCCTGCAGAGCATCGGCGATCAACGCCGCCACCTGCCGCATTTCAGCCTCGCGGAAACCGCGCGTCGTGACCGCCGGACTCCCCAGCCGGATGCCGCTCGGGTTGAGCGGGGGATTGACGTCGAAGGGAATCGCGTTCTTATTGACGGTGATGTAAGCCTCGTCCAGCGCTGTTTCGGCCTCTTTGCCGCGCACGCCTTTGGCGAATACGTCCACCAGCATCAAATGCGTGTCGGTGCCGCCCGACACGACGCGATAACCCTGCTGTTGCAAGCCTTGGGCCAGCGCCTGCGCATTGGCGATCACTTGCCGTGAGTAATCCCTGAATTCGGGTTGCATGGCCTCCAGGAAACAGACCGCCTTGGCCGCCACCACGTGCACCAGCGGACCGCCCTGAATTCCGGGGAAAAGCGCCTTGTCGATCGCGCCGCCATACTGAGCCTTGGCCAAAATCATGCCCGAGCGCGGTCCGCGCAGCGTTTTGTGCGTGGTGGAAGTCACGATGTCGGCCCATTGGCACGGATTGGGATAAAGCCCGGCGGCCACCAGACCTGAAAAGTGCGCCATGTCGACGACGAGTATCGCGCCCACCGCATCGGCAATCTGGCGGAACTTCGCGAAATCGATGATGCGCGGATAGGCGCTTCCGCCCGCGATGATGAGCTTAGGCTTGTGCTCCTCGGCCAGCCGCGCCAGTTCCGCGTAATCGATGCGCTCATCGTCGCGCGAGACACCGTACGCCACCACGTGATACGTCTTGCCTGAAAAATTCAGCGGATGACCGTGGGTCAAATGCCCGCCGTGCGCCAAATTCATGCCCAGAATCACGTCGCCCGGCTGGATCACGGCCGCGTACGCGGCTTGATTGGCTTGCGAGCCCGAATGCGGCTGCACGTTGACGTACTCGGCCTCGAACAGCTTCTTGGCCCGCTCGCGCGCCAGGGTCTCGACTTGGTCAACGAATTCGCACCCGCCGTAATAACGCTTTCCCGGATATCCTTCCGCGTACTTATTGGTGAAGACTGAGCCGGTGGCTTCCAGTACGGCTTCGGAGGTGAAATTTTCACTCGCAATCAGTTCCAAACGGCTATGCTGGCGGTCGGCTTCGCGCTGGATCGCCTCATAGATTTCCGGATCGACAACCGAAAGCGGGCGCGACATGCGCTCGGTGTCATTCATAAGTTCTAGTGTAGTGTACCGGGCGGCGCTGGTTGTAG
>JASIGB010000971.1:0-4660 GCA_030045355.1 Bryobacteraceae bacterium | reverse complement strand
ACAAGCCGGCAGTGGAAGAAATTCGCAACTGCCGGTCGTATCTGGAGCGCGAGCTGGCGCTGCTCAAGCGCGTTCAAGTGGTGGTGGCCCTGGGACGCGTGGCCTTTGACGTGTACCTGGGCATTCTGCGCGATCAAGGAAAAATCGCGCGGCGCTCGGCCTTCCTATTCGCGCATCGCGCCGAGCACCGGACGGGGGAGGGCCAGCCGCTGCTAATCAGCTCCTATCACCCCAGCCAGCAGAACACCTCCACCGGCAAGCTGACCGCGCCGATGTTCCGCGCCGTGTTCGACCGCGCGCGGGCCTGCATTGAGCAGGGCGCGTAAGCAAGCGGTAGTTCGCTACAAATTCGTCGCGATCGGGCTGAAGCCCGCCGAGACCAGCACGAAGCCCAACCGGGAGTGATCGCGCGGTTGGATATAGGGGTTGTGCACCAGCATGCGTACCGTGGTCCGCTGGTCGATCTTCAGCCATTCCTGGGGCACCGGATGTTCGTACAGCACCATGCCGTCTTTGGCAAAATGCGCCTGGTCCAGGTGATGGCCGTTCACGTAGAAATCGACCACCAGCGGGCCCGTCTGTTGGAGCGCTTCGCGCGGCAGAAAGAATCGTTCGCGGAAAACGTGATCCTGAAGCGATGCCAGGCGGAACTGCAACTCCGGCTGGTCGAGCGTCCAGTAGCCGGCGGCCTTGGGATCGCCCAACGGCACGTCCTTGACGATGTACTGGCTCGCGCCCGGCTTTCCGATGGTCAGAGTTTCACCCCAAGCGTAGGCTGGGTGGGGATTCTTCAAAATGTGCGCCTTAATGCTGAGCACGGGATCGGAATTGTCCAGCTCCAGGTAGTGGCCGTTCACATAATCGAAGACGTGATCGTAGAGGGGCAACTTGTCGAGCGCGATGCGCTGCGCCTGGGGGCCGTTCAGCTCGGTGAGGAAAAGATCGGTATCGCGATAGAAAATCCGCAGCAGAGGCACCATGTCCCAGCTATCATCGAGCGGCGTGTGCACAAACAGGAGTTTCGAGCCGTGCGGGAGAGTGGGATAGAGCCGGGCGAATTCAGACGCGGTGATCTTGTAGGCCGAGTTTTCCGGACGCGGCGCCGGGGGCCAATGGCGGTAATCGATGGTTCCGATCAGGACGGCAGCGGCGAGAAACAGCGCGATCGACGAGACGGGCCATGCGGATCGCCCGGCCGGAATGCCGTCGTCCCCCGCGTCACCACGGAGAGCATTGCGAGCCAGTCTTCCGAGGCTTTGCCGGAAGCGCACCAGGCAAGCCGCGGCGTACAACGCCAGCCCGGCGAATGGCAGATACAGCACGAAACCGAGCCGTGGGGGAATGAACGATACCGGAAGCGCGGTGACGGCGAAGAAAAGCAGTCCGAATAGCGCCACGCGCGAGCGCAGCCAGAGGGCCACCGCGAGCAAGATCGCAAAAAACAGCAGGATGCCGAGCGGCGAAAACGGGCTGACGTTCAGCGGCGAAGAAGGATTGTCGCGATAGAAAGTGAATCCGAGAAAATTTCCGGTATCGTCGAGCCAACGCGCCACTGTGTAGCGGGGGATGTAGGCGTCATTGGCCGCAATGCCATGAGCGCCCAATTTTGCCGGAAGGTAGATCAACACGCAAACCGCGCCCACCAGAGCCATTCTTCCCTCGCGCCAGCACCAGCGGAAGAGCGCGCGTACGCCTCCAAAATCGGGCGCCCGGAAATCCGGCGGATGAAACAGCAACTCGTAGAGGAAGAGGATGGCCGGCAATGTGGCAGCCATCTCTTTCGCATTAAGACCGCAGATGAAGCACGCAAGAAACCCAATCGTGCCCCACAGGCCCAAGAACCGGCCCTGCGAGCGGGCCCGCAGATAAATCAGCAGGGCCGAGGAAAAGAACAGGAAACAAAAGACGTCGTACAGCGACCCGCCGTTGTAATACAGGTAATCGAACTTGCCGTGGAAGGCCCAGACGAGCACCGCGATCGCGCCGATCTCCCGCTGGGCCTCCGTCTCCGCCGAGGCAGCCAAGCGCGCGAACAGCCGGTACGCGAGCCACAAATTCGTGAGCATGGCGGCATAGAAGATCACGTACTCGGGATAGGGATTAAATCCGAAAATAGCGAATAACGGCCGATAAATCAGTCCGCCGAATGGACGATAGTAAGGCGTCCAAAAGAAAATGTTCGCCTTTACCAATGCGCTCACCGGCTGGCTCCAATACCCGTAGAGATTCGACAAATCGTCGCCGGTGTAATAGACCAGCAGGCCGCGCCAGGTGAAGAACAGGAAAAAGCAGGCGACGAATACGCCTCCCAGCACGGTCAACCACGCTACGGCGTTATGGCTGAATTTGGCCGGCGTGCGAAGCGTAGGCTGCGTCGGCGCCGTCACCCTACGAATCCTTTCGCCAGGCCTGTTGCAGTTTCTCGGCGAACGGGGAGGGAGCGGGCGCGGGCCGCTGCGACGGGCGGAATTCGGGCTGGGCCGAAGAGGGTTCGGCAGACGCCGGAACAGCAAACCCAGGTTCGGAAGACGCAAGCGGAGCCTGTGGGCGCGGCGGCGCATCTTCCAGATATTTCGCCTTCTTCAGAATCGAGCGCTCGAGCGAGGGGCTATAGCCCGTCCAGCAACCGTCCACGTGCCGGTCCTTCTCCGCCAGCGCGCGCATGCACTCCATCTTGGAATCCAGATTGTCCAGATGATGGAGCAGCAAGGCCTCGGGAAACAGCGGCACTTTGGGAGATCCGAACTCCAGCTCCCCGTGATGGCTGACGATCATGTGCTCCACTAAAACGCGCAGCTTGGGCGGAAAATCCGGGAACTGCCGCAGCTTCTCCTCCACCAGGCGCAGGCCGATGACGATATGGCCCAACAGTTGGCCTTCGGAGCTGTATCCGAAGCTGCGGTCGTAGGTGAGTTCCGCCACCTTGCCAATGTCGTGCAGGATCGCGCCGGTGAGCAGCAGATCCAGATCCAGATTGACGTAATGCGGCGCGACCAACTGGCAGAGCCGGCAGACCGAAAGCACGTGCTCGATCAGCCCGCCCAAATACGCATGATGCACCTGCTTGGCGGCGGGCGCGGTGCGATAGCGGCGGGCCAAAGGCTCGTCATTCAAAAAGGCCTCGAGCAGCGCCCGTAAATTGGGATCCCGAATCCCGGCCACGATGCCGCGCAATTCGGCGAACATTTCCATCGGATCGCGCGACGAAGCCGGGAAAAAATCCGCGAAGTCGACATCGGAGTCCAGCACCCGCGCCATTTTGTGGACACTCATCTGGAGCCGGCTCTGGAACACCTGGAGCACGCCCTTCACTTTGACGAAGTCGTCGCGCTCGAAGGTGTCCACCACTTCCACGACGTTGTCCCACATCTTGGCGTCCACTTCGCCGGTGCGGTCGCCGAGCAGCAGCGAAAGATACGGCTCGCCCGATTTCTTCTGCCGGACGTCCTTCACGTGGACCAGGAAAGTTGTGGTGAAGACTTGGTTGGGCTTAACTTCGCTAAGGTAAGGCGACTTCATCGGAACTAGCAGGCAAACGCGCCGAACCCTGCCTATTGCTCGGAGGAGCTGGTAGCCACGGTCTGCGTTCCAGGCACGGGAATCGACCACAGCAGACGTTTGCGGCGGACGTGGCTGATGACCTCTTCCTTTTTTACGGTTTCCGGGCGGAGCTGCGCCGGATCCACCCACGCCGTGTCCTTGCCCGCGGCCGCGCCGGTGTCGATATAGCCCGGCTTGATTTCCAAAAATGCGTCCTTGCGGAGCTTGGTGAGATATTCGCGCACCGCAGCCTCCATCCTGGGCGCCAGAAGCCTCTCGGTGATCTCCTGTTCCACTTCGGAGAGCTCGGCCTGCCCGGCCTTCTGGTGATCCTCCACGCGCAGAATCAGGAACCCAGTGGGCACCTTGATGGGATCGGTAATGTACCCGCGCGGCTGATCCCACACCGCGTCCTCTAAGTTCTTGCTGAGATCGCCCTTCTTGAAGGGCTTGGGAAACTCGCCCATGTTCTTGGCGGTGAGCGAGTCGGAATTGTCGCGCGCCATCTCGGCAAAGCGCTCGCCTTTGCGCGCCCGCGCCACCAAGTCTTTGGCTTTCTTTTCGGCCGCCGCCACGCCGGCAGCGTCCTTGTCCTCGGTGGAGATCAAAATCTCCTGCAAGGTCACCTGTTCCTGGCGAATGAAATCGGACTTGTGCTCGTTGTAATACTTCTCCAGGTCCTCATGCTTCACGTTCATCTTCTCGGTGACTTCCTCGCGAATCACCCGCTGCGTGAGGAGGCGGTTCTTCATCTCGTCCTTGAAGTCCTCAAACGACATGCCGCTCTGTTCCTTGACATATTCCTGGAATCTCTCCGGGTCGGCGATTTTGGAATCCGATTGGATGGTGGCCATCTGTTTGCTAATATCGCCATCCACATTGATGTTCAGGTCTTTGGCCTTTTGGACCAGGATGAGCTGATCGATACGGTCGCGTAGCAGGTCTTTTTCGCGGAGCGCCACTTGCTTTTCCAGGTCCTCACCGACCAGGCCCTGATTGCGCAGCGTTTCAATCAGCTCGCGGCGGGAGCGATCCAGATCGCCGTGCGTGACGATGTCGCCGTTACACTTGGCGACAATCTCTTCGACGACTTTGCTCGACGGGGTGTTGGGAATATCGG
>JASIGB010000970.1:0-2721 GCA_030045355.1 Bryobacteraceae bacterium | reverse complement strand
ACCGGCAGAATCCCTAGGATCAGGCCCGTACCTTCGAGTTTTTCCACCGATCCATCGGCATGCGCCACCAGCGGCGGGTTGTGCCCGGCGTTGACGTAGGTGAGCTCGCCGGTTTTGGGATCCAGCACTCCGATAAAAAACGTGATGAAGCGGTTGGACGGGCAGTTGGACGAGATGATCCGGTTCAGCCGCGTAACCAGAGCCGCTAAATTGGTAGGATCGTCGAACAGCACCTGCACGCGCGCCTGGAGGCTCGACATCAACAGCGACGCGGGCATTCCCTTGCCCGCCACGTCGCCCACCAGAATTCCGACGCGGCCATCCGGGTACGTCAGAAAATCGTAGTAGTCGCCTCCGACCGTCCGGCAGGTGGCGTTGTAGCCTGCCAGATCCACGCCCGGAACATGCGGCGATTTCACCGGAAGCAGGCTGCGCTGGATTTCGGCGGCCTGCGCGAGCTCCTTGGCGTGCAGGCGCTCGGCCGCTTCCACTTCGGCCAGACGCGTGTGCTCGATGCGGATGGCCGCGACGTTTGCCATCACCGTCAACAGGCTGAGATCGTCCTTGGTGAATTCGTGGATAAAGTGCGGCGAGTCCAGGTAGATCAGCCCGATGACGCGGTCGTCGGTTTGCAGCGGAACGGCCAGCATGCTGCGAATTTGTTGCTGCACGATGCTCATGCGGTCCGCGAACGCCTCGTCCAGCCGCGCGTCGCGCACCAGCAGAGACGTTTTCTCCTTGATCACCCGGTCGCGCACGGCGCTGCTGATGCGAAAGCCTTCCCCTAGCGCCGCCTGCACCACCAACTCGTTGTTTTCGAGCGTCATCAACACACCGCGCGTCGCGCCCACAGCTTCCACGGACAGGTTCATGATGAGCTTGAAAAGCTCCGCCAGCGGCATATTGCCGGCCAGTTCGCGGCCCGCGCGAATCAGCGCGCGCATCTGTGGTCCGCCCTCGATCTTTTCTTCCTGGCTGAGCACGCCTTTGAGGCTCGTGGCCACGGTGGTGGCGACCGAAGTCGCGGGCGTGACGCCTTCAATGAAGATGACCGTGTGATCGCTGGGCGGAGGCAGCGAATTTTCGCCGAAATCGAGCGCGATGTGGCCGGCCGTGACGCGATCGTTCTTGCCGAGCGGATAGGGAGCGGTGATGCGGACACCGTTGACATACGTGCCGTTCTTGCTGCCCAAATCGCGCACCGTCCAGGTGTCGTCTTCGCGTTCCAGCGCCAGGTGCTGGCGCGAGAGACCGGCGTCCTCGGGATAGCACAGCTCGTTGGCGCTGGACCGCCCGAGCGTGTAACGCTGGCGCTCCAGCATGAGCGGCCGTACCGCGCCGTCCGGCGTGTGGATCAACAGTTCTCGCGGTATGAACTTGGCTGCGACACCAGCCATATATGCTCTTAGAATAACGTAAGTGGATGAAGATCGTAGTTTATTTCGTAGGTAAGCCGCGCGATCCCCACGCCAATCGCATGGCCGAGGACTTCATCCGGCGTTCCTCGCGCTACGGCCGTTGCGAGATGCGCGAGATCGTTCCGGGGCGCTTCGACCCCTGGGCCAAGCATCCTACGGCCACTAAGATTTGCCTGGACCCGGCCGGCAAAAGCATGGATTCGGCCGCTTTCGCCAAGCTGGTTTCCCTCGCCCAACGGGAAGCGCGCGATCTGGTATTCCTGATCGGCGGCGCGAGCGGCCTGCCCCCGGCATGGAGAGAGCGCGGCGGCCTTTTGCTTTCACTGTCCGCGCTGACCTTGCCGCACGAGTTGGCGCGAGTGGTGCTCGCCGAGCAGATCTATCGCGCCTTTGCGACGCTGGCCGGGCATCCATATGCAAAATAGCCGCCTGATGTCAAGCGGTTGGCGCTCTCTATACTGAGGAGTGACGGCCGGATCTTAAATATGGCCTGACTTGCATATGGCGTGGTTCACGAGAAATAAGCCGGCGGTCGAACCGAAGGAGGGCGAACAACGCGTCCGTACCGAAGGGCTCTGGCTCAAATGCGGCCATTGCGGCCAGATTATTTGGCGCAAAGCGCTCCAGGATAACCAGCAGGTTTGCCCCAAGTGCGGCCATCACGAGCGGCTGGACGCACGCTCGCGGCTGATACTGCTGTTCGACGACGGGAAGTTCGAGGAGTTCGATCGGAACCTGGCCTCCACCGATCCGCTGGAGTTTGCGGATTCGAAGAAATACCGCGATCGCCTGTCGGCCTCGCAGCAAGCCACGCATCTGCGGGACGCCATTCTCTCAGCGGGGGGCAATCTCCACGGCCGTCGCGTGCACATCTGCGCCATGGAGCTGAAGTTTGTCGGCGGCAGTATGGGGACAGTGGTGGGGGAAGTCATCACCCGGGCCATCGAACGCAGCCTGGAACAAAAAGTCCCCCTCGTCATTGTCTCCGCCTCCGGCGGCGCGCGCATGCAGGAAGGCGCCGTCAGCCTGATGCAGATGGCCAAAATCTCGGCCGCGCTGATGCGCCTGGACGAAACCCGGATGCCCTACATCAGCGTGCTGACGGATCCCACCACTGGCGGCGTGACCGCGAGCTTTGCCATGTTGGGCGACCTCAACATCGCCGAGCCGGGCGCGCTCATCGGGTTTGCCGGGCCGCGCGTGATTGAGCAGACCATCCGGCAAAAGCTCCCTGCCGGGTTCCAAACCAGCGAGTTTCTGCTGCAGCACGGTTTCCTGGACGCAGTCGTGAAACGGTCCGAAT
>JASIGB010000969.1:0-7081 GCA_030045355.1 Bryobacteraceae bacterium | reverse complement strand
GGAGCCGTATTTGCAGGATCAGACGACGGCCATATGCGCGCCTACGACACCGCCGCCGGCCGTATTTTGTGGGAGTTTGATAGCGGTCGTGATTTCCAGACCATCAACGGCGTCAAGGCGCAGGGCGGCTCAATCGACAGCACCGGCGCAACCATCGCCGGTGGAATGGTGTATTGGAATTCCGGTTATTCCCGTATCCCCATTATGCCCGGCAATGTATTGCTGGCCTTCTCGGTGGATGGGAAGTGAGAGTGCTGCGGAAGGCCGAAGCCTCTTCGCCGGGGAAAAATTGTCACCACGGCCTTCCGTTGCGCGCGTTTATGTGGAGCGACACAAGACGCTGAAAGAGCGGCTTGTATTTACTTTTAGGAGGCAACCGAAGTATGGCAGAGAAAAAGATCATTGCGGTAATGGGCGCTACGGGATCTCAGGGCGGAGGCCTGGTGCGCGCGATTTTGAGCGATCCCAACGGGGGATTCGCGGCGCGGGCGGTCACGCACCAACCCGATTCCGAAAAAGCGAAGGCGCTGGCACAGCAGGGAGTTGAAGTGGTGAAGGCCGACGTCGATGATCCGGAGAGCCTCAAGAAAGCGTTCCAGGGCGCTTATGGAGCATTCTGTGTCACGTTCTTCTGGAATCATTTTTCGCCGGAGAAGGAGCTGGCCCACGCCACCGCCATGGCTCACGCAGCCAAGGACAACGGCCTGAAGCACGTCATCTGGTCCACTCTGGAAGACGTGCGCAAATTCGTGCCGCTCAGCGACAATCGGATGCCCACGCTTCAGAGCAAGTACAAGTGCCCCCACTTCGACGCCAAAGGCGAAGCGGACGCGGTGTTCACGCAGCTCGGACTACCGGTAACCTTCTTGCTGACTACGTTCTATTGGGACAACGCCATTTACTTTGGTATGGGTCCCCAGCGCGGCCCGGACGGTAAGCTGGCCATTACGTTTCCGCTGGGAGACAAGAAGATGGCCGGCATCGCGGCGGGCGACATTGGCAAGTGTGCTTATGGCATCTTTCAGGGCGGAAGCCAGTGGATCGGCCAAACCGTGGGCATCGCGGGGGATCACCTCAGCGGCGCGGAGATGGCTGCCGCGTACACTCAGGCTTTGGGTGAGGAGGTCGGCTACAACGCCGTGACGCCGGAGGCTTACCGTGGCTTTGGTTTTCCTGGCGCGGAAGATTTAGGCAATATGTTCCAATTTTATGCCGATTTCGAGGATTATTTCCGCAAATCGCGCAGTCTGCAGACCGCTCGTGCTCTGAATCCTTCCATGCTGACATTTGAAAAGTGGCTCGTTGAGAACAAGAACCGCATTCCGATCCAACCCCGCACCGCCGCTGCGAGTGAAGCAGCTAGTTAGATATTTCAGCGGAGAACGGGCGCTCCGTCCGGCGTAGGGGGCGCTGTGAATGGGCGCGGGGGTGGGATTGAATCTGGGGCCTGACAGGAATATACTTTTTTGAACGCCTGAAGGGAGGCATGTCGTCATGGGTACTCAAGCCAAACAGCAGCGCGAATCGTTTGGGAATTCCGCCACGCCTGATTCCGAGCACTGCGCGGTAGAACTAGAGAACGACCGTATGCGGATCCTCCGGGTCAAATACTCCCCCGGAGAAACGCATGTGATGTACGGGCGGCCGGCGATGATCGGAATCTTTCTTGGTAACGCCAACTTCCGCTTGACTTATCCCAATAACATCTCGGAGCAAGTCGCCGCTACGAGCGGAGAGATCATGAAGTTCGAGGCGCTGGACTCTCTCGGCGAGAACACCGGCAGCGAACCATTCGAGTTGCTGGTTGTCGAGCTAAAGCCCTCGATTCCGGTTAGCTCGTATTCATATTCCAGGCCCGCCTGACGGGACTGCCCGAGGCCGGAGGCGCGCGCTTGCTCGCGAGCGCCGCTTGATCCTTGTCGCTGCCGCTGTGTACAACAACGCCGAGCAGCGGGTCGCGCTCTATCCATAGCTCGCCCATTCCTGCCACGTCGATGGGGGAAGGATTTAGTACGGACCCAGTGCGACGAAGAGCGTCATGCGCAGGAGTCCGTTTACCGGAAGGAACCCATGCGTGTCGCTCGAAGACGAAGGCTTCGTTGGGATTCGCGGCTGCCGATATGGACTAGCCGGTCCTGGGATTCACTTGGACGTATTGTCGCCAGGTTGCGGAGGTGCTTCCGGGCGTACCATCCACCATCTCCGAGTTTGCCCGACTGACGGCGCTTTGTGGCTCTCAGCCTCCCAAGGACCGCGGCCAAAATTGCGTCAGGCTGAGGATATTGCCATCGGGGTCCTTGAACCACGCTATCTTCGTGTCGCTGCCGGGTGGAGTCCAGATGCCTTTTTCGTCCACGCCGGGAAAATTGTAGCGCTCGAATTTCACCCCGGCTTTTTCGAGTTCCTCCACCGTGGCCGCGATGTCCGGTACTTGCCATCCGAGTGTGGTGTACTGCGCCTCGCGGACTTCCTTCACCATTTGCACGCGCAGCATGGTGCCGCCGGCATCGAACACCAAGGCGAATGGGTTGTCTTCCACCAGCTTCAGGCCCAGCCGGTCGCGATAAAACTCCCGCGCGCGGTCCGCGTTCGCGGTCGCGCTGAACGCCAGGATCGAAGCGGATTGAAGCAGAGGCATAAGGGAAGCTTACAACGTGGATGCGGGGTCCCGATGTTACAATACGAATTCTCCAAATGGACCAACTGAAAGCGCTGATTCGCGAAGTCCCGGATTTTCCCAAGCCCGGCATCAATTTTTACGACATCACCACGCTGCTCAAGGACCCCGGCGGATTCAAGGGCGTCATCGATTCGCTGGCCGCGCATTACCGCAACACCCCCATCGACGTGGTGCTGGGCATCGAAGCGCGCGGGTTCATCATCGCGCCCGCCATTGCGTACGCGCTCGGCTACGGATTCATCCCGGTGCGGAAGGAAAAGAAACTGCCGGCCGAGCGCGAGCGCATCGAATACGCTCTCGAATACGGCACCGACGTTCTTGAAATTCATAAGGACGCCATCACGCCCGGCCAAAACGTGCTCATTATCGATGATGTTCTCGCTACCGGAGGCACGGCCGCGGCCGTCGCACGGCTGGTGGAGACCCTGCACGGCAAGGTGGCGGGCCTGGGCTTCATCCTCGAACTCGACTTCCTGAGCGGCCGGCAAAGGCTGAACGGGCATGATGTCTACTCCTTGCTCCATTACTAATGCCCGACCACGTGCGGCTCCGTTCGCTGGCCAAAATCAATCTCGATTTGCGGGTGTTGCATAAGCGCCCGGACGGCTTCCACGAGCTGCGGACCATCTTTCAGACCATCTCGCTGGCCGACACGATCGAGATCGACTACGCCCCCGGCCGCACCCGCATCGATCTGGACTCCAACATCGACATCCCCGGCAATCTAATTCTCAAGGCTTGTGACCTTGTACTCCGTGCCTCAAAGGCCAAAGGCCAATTGCGGATGCGCTTGACCAAGCGCATCCCCATGGGTTCCGGGCTCGGCGGCGGGTCGAGCAACGCCGCCGCCATTCTCCTCGCCCTGCCCGCGCTCCTAAGGAAAACCCTCGCGCTCGAAAAACTGTTGGAACTGGCCGCCGAACTGGGTAGCGACGTGCCGTTTTTCCTGATCGGCGGGACCGCCGTCGGTCTCGGCCGGGGCACCGAACTTTATCCTTTACCTGACCTTCCGGCGAGCCCCGGCCTGCTGATAACGCCTGAAATTCATTCCTCGACGGCCGCCGCCTACGCCGCCCTGAAGCGTGAAGTTTTACCTGAAGCTCCCTCTGCTATCCTCCGAAACTTCCAGGCTTTTACGTTCCGCACCTGCTCCCCAATCCCCGGCCCCCGGCCCCCGTGTCTTAATGATTTCGAAACGGTTGTGTTCCGCCAACATCCTCAACTACAATCGATTAAGGCGAAGCTGCTGCAGTTGGGAGCTCGGCGGGCCATGATGACCGGGAGCGGATCGGCGTTGTTTGGATTGTTCCCGAGTCGCGAGGTGAGGGACCGCGCCGCTGAGCTGTTGCGGAAAGAGTTCCGAGGCAATCAGGTTTATCCATTTTCAATGGTGAGCCGTGGCCGTTATCGCGCGTTGTGGTGGCGGCAATTAGGAGTGTGCTCGAAAAGCAAAACATGGCCGCCCCAAGACCGGTACGCAGGATGAGATTTGAGCAGATGAAAATCTTCACGGGCAACGCCAACCCGGCGCTGGCGTCGAAGATTTGCGCTTCGCTCGGCATGCCTGTCGGCTCGGCCGAAGTCGAGCCGTTCTCCGACGGCGAAATCCGTTTGCAGATTCTCGAAAACGTGCGCGGCGCCGACGTCTTTGCCGTTCAGCCCACTTGCACGCCCGTTGATCGCCATTTAATGGAGCTGCTGCTGATGATCGACGCGCTCAAGCGCGCTTCTGCGGAACGCATCACGGCGGTGCTACCCTATTATGGGTATGCGCGGCAGGATCGGAAAGACAAGCCGCGAATGCCCATCTCCGCGCGTCTGATCGCGAACCTGATTCAGCGAGCCGGCGCGGATCGTGTGTTGACGTTGGACCTGCATGCGGCGCAGATCCAGGGATTCTTCGATGTTCCCGTGGATCACCTGTTCGCCGCGCCGGTGATGCTCGAATATTTCGAGTCCATCGGCCGCAGGGACATGACCGTGGTTTCGCCCGACGCCGGCGGTGTGGAGCGCGCGCGGGCGTTCGCCAAGCATTTGAACGCGCCTTTGGCGATTATCGACAAGCGCCGCACGGAAGTGAACGTGGCCGAAGTAATGCACATCATCGGCGAGGTGGAAGGACAGCATTGTTTGATTGTGGACGACCTGATCGACACGGGCGGGACGCTGGTGAAGGCCGCCGAAGCGTTGCTCAAGCAGGGCGCGCTGACGGTGACCGCCTGCGCCACGCACGCCGTGTTGTCGGGTCCGGCCGTGGAACGGATTCAGGAATCCTGTTTGCAAGAAGTGGTGGTGACCGATTCCATCCCCTTGCGCGACGACGCCATGCGTTGCAGCCGCATCAAGCGGCTTTCGGTGGCGCCGCTGCTCGCCCGCGCCATCCAATCCATTCACGAGGATGGTTCGGTCAGCACCCTATTTATTTAGACCTGCCGGAGTAGAAACATGAGAAAAGAAATTACAGTTACGGCCGAAGCGCGTCCCACGCGCGGCAAGAATGAGGCCCGCCGCCTGCGCGTCCAAGGCTTGGCGCCTGGGGTGTTGTACGGTTCCGGAGGGCCTTCGCTCGCGGTGTCTGTCAACCCGGGCGAAGTCACCAAGATCCTGCACAGCAGCACCGGGCACAACACGATTTTCAATCTTGCGGTGGACGGCGAATCGACGCCGGTCATGATCGTCGATTGGCAAACCGATCCGGTGCGCGAGAAGCTGCTGCACGTGGATCTGAAGCGCATCGATCTGACCAAGCGAATTTCGGTGAAGGTGCGCGTCCAGACCACCGGCGATCCCAAAGGCGTCAAGATCCAGGGCGGATTGTTGGAAGTCATCACGCGCGAGATCGAAATCGAGTGCCTGCCGGACGATATTCCGGAGTTTTACACCGTCGACGTGTCGGAGCTGATGATCGGCCAGAATCTGCGCGCGAGCGAGATTCCCCTCGGCGGCTCGGTGAAGCTGGTCAGCTCTCCCGAACAAGTGATCGCGCACGTGGTCGCGCTGAAGGCGGAAGAAGTCGCGGCGCCGGCCGCGGAGGGCGCTGCACCGGCAGCACCCGCCGAACCCGAGGTGATCAAGAAGGGAAAGAAGGAGGAAGAGGGGGAGGCTGAGGCGCCAGACAAAGGCAAGAAGAAGTAGGGAATCGAGTGCTGGGATCAGGGACTGGGGATTGGGGAGCTGGCAAATCCGTTCTGAAATGCACCTGGTCCCAGGCTCCCAGTCCCCAATCCCGGCGCCATGTCTGAGTTCAGCAAACTGGTCGTTGGTCTCGGAAACCCCGGCAAAGAGTACGCGCTCACAGCTCACAATCTTGGGTTCTTAGTGATCGACCGGGTAGCGGAGCGCCATGGAATTCATGTCGGGCGTTCCGATTGCAGGGCGCTGGTGGGGCAGGGAACAGTGGCCGGCCAAAAGGTGCTGCTCGCCAAACCGCAGACGTACATGAATCTGAGCGGGCAGTCGGTGGAAGGGTTGTTGGTGAAGAATGAGATCCCGGCTCGGGATCTGATTCTGGTGTACGACGAGCTGGATCTGCCGTGGCAATCGCTGCGGATCAGGCCCAATGGCTCGGCCGCGGGTCATCGGGGCGTCGGTTCTGTGATCGACTGCGTCGGGACTCAGGATTTCCCCCGGGTTCGCCTGGGGGTGCATGGGGGCCGTCGCGAAAAGGACGGCGCTCAAATCGTGCTCGCGCAGTTGAAGCGGGCGCGCAAACAAGAGTTGGATGAGCTGCTGGATTATGCGTCACAGGCAGTGGAGTCCATCATCGCTGAAGGCGTCGAAAAGTCCATGGCGAAATTCAATCGTCGCGCCCAAGGCTTAAACGAGGAAGAATGAGGATCTACGAAGAGCTGTTTATCGTCCGGCCGGATCTGCCGGAAGAAGAAATCGATCGATTGATCGAACAACTGACCACTTTAATCGCCTCCCACGGAGGCAACGTCGACAAATCGGAAAAATGGGGCGTGCGCAAGCTGGCCTATCGCGTTCAGAAGCGCGGCGAAGGCTTTTACATCCTGCTGCAGTTCACCTCGAAGCCGGAAACGGTGATCGAGCTGGAACGCCGCCTGCGCGTCTCGGACCTGGTGATGAAGTTCCAGAGCGTACGCATCGACGAAAAGCTGAAGAAGATCGAGAAGCGCAAGAAAGAGCGCGAAAAACGCGCCGCGCGCAAACCGGCGCCGCCCGCGGCTCCGGCCCCGTCGATCGAGCACGTGATGGCGGGTGCGGCGGAACCGGCCGGCCCGCGTCCCGGAGCTCCGATGCCTGGCGCACCGGCTCCGAGTTCCGGCGCGGAGAAGGGAGATTAATCAATGCCTGAACAACGAGGCGGACGTCCCATCAGCGGGTCCATGCGGCCCACCGGCGGCGATAAGGCGCTGGCCACCAAGAAACAATATTTCC
>JASIGB010000968.1:0-3808 GCA_030045355.1 Bryobacteraceae bacterium | reverse complement strand
GCGGAGTTGCGGTTCAGACCGGCATCATCGTGGATGAAGTCTCGGAAGTGCTCAATCTTGTGGCGAATGAGATTGAAGACACGCCGGACTTTGGAGAGGACGTTGCGACGCCCTACCTGCTGGGCATGGCGAAGGTCAAAGGCAACGTGAAAATGCTGCTCGATATCGACCAGGTTCTGGCCAACAGCGAAACCATGTCGCTGAGCGGCCTGGTGAGCTAGTCCCTTGCGCCCGGCGCAGCCACCTCGGGCGCTACTTCCACCGAAACGCTGATCACCTGCTCGCCGCCGCCCAGCGCCACGCCCTTCACCGGCGTTACGTCGGAGTAATCGCGGCCCCAGGCCACCGTGAAATGCTCGCCCCGCGGCATCACGTTGTTCGTCGGATCGAAATCCTGCCAGCCGAACACCGGACACCAAGCCGAAACCCACGCGTGCGATGCTTCTTCCCCCGCGAAATCGCCGCCGCTGCGAACATAGCCGCTTACATAGCGCGCCGGCAGCTTGAGCGATCGCAGGCAGGCGATCATCAAGTGCGCGAAATCCTGGCACACGCCCCGGCGTGACCGCAGCACTTCTTCCACCGGAGTCGCCACGGTCGTCGCCCGGCGATCGTAATGAAACTCGGTGAAGATCCGGCGCGACAGGTCTTCCACCGCGCTTAAGAACGGCCGCCCCGCGGGAAACGATGCCGCCGCATATTCGGCGAACGTGGGTCCCACCGGCACGTAAGGCGAGTCGAAGATGAACTGCGAGGCCTCGAAGGCGCTGGGCGATGCTCCCTTCAAAACTTCCTCGCGCACTTGCTCCCAGGGCGGAGAAAGATCGAGCGCCGGCGGCGCGATCGCTTCCACGTTCGCCAGACACCGCGACGTGACGATGAGCTCGCGGTGTGGCTCCGCGATCGAAAAAAAGGTCACTTCGTTACCGAAGTAATCTTCGCGCGAGAGCGTGGAATCGGGCGTGGGCGTGATATCGAGCGCGAATTCCAGAATGGTCTGGTGCTTGCTCGCGCGAGGGTGGAGATGCACTTCCGTATGGCACATCTCGACTGGGCCCGAGTACCAGTAGCGCGTCTTGTGCGTCGCAAGCAGCTTCATAAGATTACAGGCCGGGACTCACAGACGCCGCGATTGCGCCGCGTG
This sequence comes from Bryobacteraceae bacterium, assembly GCA_030045355.1. Classification (GTDB taxonomy): domain Bacteria; phylum Acidobacteriota; class Terriglobia; order Bryobacterales; family Bryobacteraceae; genus Palsa-89. Next base: position 2,664 of record JASIGB010000968.1, on the reverse strand, counting down.
GCTGAAGTAGGCGCGGGTCAAAGTTTCCGAGAGCAGGCCCAGATCGGCAATCAGCTTGCCGAGCAGCCCTTCGCGAGCCTCGGCCGCGGCACGGCTGCCCGAGCGCCCCAGTTCCCGCACATCCACAAGCTGCACTGTATTGAGGAGCGACAGCGCCAGGCGCTCCTCGGCCGGCCGGCGAATCGAGGTTTTGCTGCCCGGCAGTTCGCTGATATGTTCGCGCAACCGCGCAAGCTGAAACGCAATGGCGCGCGGGTTGGCTTCGTCCACGAGCAAAAGATCCAGGACCAGGTCCGCCTGCACGGAAGTCAGGTAGCGCGAGCGATAGGTGATGGAGCTGTCGGCCATTTCGAGGATGGCTTCCAGCACGCCGACGCCGCCGAACGATTCCTTAGGCAGTCCGTTGCGCAGCAGCTCCACCATCTGGATGGCGCGCTCCAGGCGGCGGCCGATGTCCAGGAAGCGCCAGCCGTCGCCGCGCGTCATGCTCTCCATCACCAAGCCGCCGAAGGCCGAGAGCGTGACGATGGCGTGGTTCAAGCGATCCTGCGCGGCGCTGATGCGAAATTCGTCCGCGGGAGGCCGCGCGGAGAATTGCTGGTCGAGCTGGTTCAAGATAAGCCAGGCATCCACGGAAATGCGGTCGCGCAGCAGCGCCGCCACGCGTCGCACTTGATGGATGCTCCAAACCAGGCCGTTGGAGAAGGCCGGGTCATAAATCATCGCGAGCACTTCCTGTTCTGCAGTGGCCGGCTTCTCGCCGGTCACGTAGCCGAGCGCGGCCAGGATTTCGAGTCCGGCGTTCAAGCCGGCGGCGCGCGAAGAGTCCTCTTCCTGAAAAAAGCGCGCGAGGATGGCGCGGGTGATCCGCACCGCTGCCTCCACGCGCTCGGTGTAGCGGCCCAGCCACAACAGATTGTCGGCAACGCGGCTCGATAGATCGAAAGTAGCGCGGCTGACGTCGAGCGGATGCGTCGCGGGCCGCAGCAGCGTGAACGGAGGCGCGGGGCCATCGCCCAGCACCCACGTGTCCTTGCTGCCTCCACCGCGCTGGATGGAAACCACCATGCTGTCGAGCGAAGTAGAGACGCGCGTGAGCCCGCCGGGCATGACGGCATAGCTCGATCCCGCAGCCACCGCATAGACGCGCACCACCATGTGGCGCGGGTGTAGCGGACTGTCACTCGGAGCATCCGCCCATACCGGAACGGTGGAAAGTGCGACGCGCTCCTGCGCCACGTAGCGCTCAGGTTCGGCGCGAACCTTGTCCAGCAGGGTCGCGCGCTCTTTTTCGCTGAGCGCCGAGCCGAAGATGGGGTCGCCGCGCGTGCCCGGGAACGTGGGCTTGAGCACCAGCTCGCCGAGGTGATCGAGCACGTAGGCGAGCGGTTCCTTTTGCCCGCACCACCAGGTGGCGACGGTCGGAATTTTCAGATCCTCATTGAGCAGCAGCCGGCTGAGGCTGGGGAGAAACGCGGCGTAAGCGGGCGATTCGGCCAAACCCGATCCGAGCGCGTTGGCGATAGCGACGTGTCCCGAACGCACGGCCTGCACCAGGGCGGGAACGCCGAGCATGGAATCGGCCCGCAGCTCGAGCGGATCGCAGAACTGATCGTCCTGGCGCCGCACGATCACGTCCACGGGAAGCAGACCGCCCAGCGTCTTGAGGAAAACGCGGTTGTCGCGCACCGTGAGATCGCCGCCCTCTACCAGCGTGTAGCCCAAATAGCGGGCAAGAAACGCGTGCTCGAAGTAGGTTTCGTTGTACGGACCCGGCGTGAGCAGCACGATGCGCGGATTCTCGCGGTGGGACGGCACCAGCCGTAGCAGCGCGTCACGATAGTTCTGGAAAAAATTGGCGAGCCTCCGCACGTGAGACGCGCGGAAGACGTCGGGCAGCACGCGCGTGGTGACCAGGCGATTTTCGAGCGCATAGCCGGCGCCCGAAGGCGCTTGGGTGCGATCCGCCAGCACCCACCACTGGCCATCGGGCGAACGCGCAAGGTCCGCGGCGTACATGTGCAAGAACGTGCCGCCCGGAGGTTCGATGCCCCAGCAGGGGCGGAGAAAAGCCGGATTCGGAAAGACTAATTCGGCGGGGATAATCTTCTCGCGCAACAGTCGCTGCGGCCCGTAAAGATCGGCCAGGATGCCGTTGAACAGGGTGGCGCGCTGGATCACCGCGGCTTCGATCAGTTTCCATTCAGCCGGGTCCATCATCAGCGGCAGCGGATCGAGCGGCCAGGGGCGCGACGTGCTTTCCGGATCGCTGTAGACGTTGTAGGTGATCCCGTTGTCGTGGATTACGCGCTGGCCCTCGCGCCAGCGTCGGGCGAGGCCCTGGTGCGTCATCGAGCCGAGCGTGTCGGCCAGGGCGCGCCAGTGCGTACGGAGCTGCTTATCGGGCGCGAGCATTTCATCGTAGAACCCGGGCGTGGCTTCATATGTCCAGACCGGATCGACGTGCCTCTGCGCGGCTGAGAGCTTGCGTGTCATTCAAAAATCGCCAAAACAGTAGAGTGTATCTTTGTAGTTTTGCACAAGGTCCGGCGCTTCGTGGCGCACGCACCCTGGCGTGCCGCGTCCCCACTCATGGCGACGTAGGGACCTCTCTTTCACCGTGTTCGCAAGAGTGCGAACACGGCACGTTAAGAACGTGCGCCA
>JASIGB010000967.1:0-3392 GCA_030045355.1 Bryobacteraceae bacterium | reverse complement strand
AAAGACCCGTGGTCATTATATGAAATTTACGCGGGCTAAGTGATACGCCCTGGGAGATTTGAACTCAGGGAGGCGACGGGTTACTTGTCGAATTGAACGGTGGAGTCCACTTCGAAACGCCGGTAATCGCGGAAGTCGACGCGGTTAAGAAAGCACGAGTAGGTGTTGCGAAAGCAACCGAACCAGTAGGCGGTTTTGGGAAGCAGGTAGTTGGAGGCTCCGATGCGGACGACGCTGAAATCCACCGAGCGCTCGGCGCGGTCGAGCGGGAAGGCCGCGGGGATTTCCGTCGCTTCCAGTTCGACGTGCAGCAGCTCGCCGGTTTGCGGCCGCACCTGCAGGGATCCTTTGAAAGCCGGATAGGCGATTTCCGAGCGGAAGTTGACCCCGATGCATCCCGAGGAACGGTGACCCCGAAAGTCAAACACCGCGAGCGTTTCGCCGTTGGACTGGGTGGTGCCGGCGGGAGTGAAGTCCGCATCGGCCAGTTCGCCGAACACGCAATGCGAGATGGTTTTGAAGTCGCCGGTGCTCCAGGCCTTATCCATGGAACGCATGAAATCGGCGTTGACGGTTTCGGGCGTACCGGGAAGCTGTTTGCCGTTGACGGTCAGGCCGCTATAGGCTTCGCGCTCGTCTTCATAGGCGACTTCATTGGTAACGACGCCGTCAGGGACCCACTTCAAGGGTTTGGAGGTGCTCCGGAACATGCTGGTGATCTGCTTGGCGCGAAGAGTGGGGAGGTTTTCGAATTGGTCCTCGACCGATTGGCGCACGCGCGAGATCAGCGTTTGCGAGCCGAGGCCGACGGGCTCGGGTTTGCTGACCAAAGAGAGCTTTCGATCGTCGGCGGCTTCGTCGAGGTCGCGGCCCGCGAGCACATTTTCGCGCCACGCCTGCATGACTTCGGGACTTTGCGAGACCTCTAACTGTTCGGCCGTGGCCGGCCGCCGCAGGAACCGGACAGACTGCGCCGTCACCAGCCCCTTGTCGTCAATCCTCCCCTCGATGCGCACGAAATCCGCCATGCGGAAAGAAGCCAGCGACGGCGATCCGCGCTCGGGAAGATATTGGGTCTTGGAGTCCAGTTGAAAACGGATGACGCGCTGGTCAGAAAGCTCGATCGAAAGGGATTTCCCGTCCGAACAGACCATCCATCCCTCCAAGGCCAGTTTGCTGTGCGGCATGCCCAGCGGGTAGGCGGTGGAGGCCGGCTTGTGGTTTCCCGTGGAAAGTCCGCCGAACGTGAACTCTTCGGGAGGCGTCGAGACCACAACCTGGGAAAACGCAACCTGGGAAAACGCGCTGAGACCACAAAGGGTACAGATTGAGAAGGCGGCGGCGATGTTCATCGACTCCTCCGAGTGGCGCTATACCTTGCGTAGGTAGACGCTCGTTGGAACAATTTTATGACTTTTTCACGCCCCCGGAGAAATACTGGATTCTGCAGCGGTCCGCAGGGCACCACATGCGATCCAGCCGTTTCTTGATTTCCCTCCTGTGTCTCTTTAGCGTGGCCTGGCTCTGGGCCCAGGAGCCGTCGTGGGCCGACAAGCCCGTCGCGAGCTGGACCGAAGAAGACGCGCATGAGGTGCTGGACTCTTCGCCCTGGGCGAAGCTCGTGATTGCGGGGATTGCGCCGCGCCAAACCGAGGCCGAGCGCCGCGAAGGCGGGAATATGGGTCAACCCCACGGCATCGGATACGACGGCATCGACGATCGCTGGTTTCATCCCGAGGTGTTAGGAAATCCGTTTGGCGGGGCTCCGAGAACGGGCCCGCCTCTTCCGGTCTTCCGGGTGCTGGTGCGTTGGGAGAGCGCGCTTCCGGTGCGCGCGGCGGAGTTCAAGCTGCAGCAAAACGCTCCGCAAACGTTGTCGAACGAAGGATACATCATCGCCGTCTACGGAGTTCCGGGCCGGGACAAACACAGCGATCCGGTGAAGCTCGGCGAGCCGTTCAAGGAGCTGGCCGTCCTGCATCGCGAAGGCAAGCCCGACGTGAAGCCCGTGGACGTCGAGGTGTTTCAATTGGAAAACGGCGCAGCGGTGATTTACCGCTTTCCGCTCTCGGCGGAAATCAGCACGCGCGACACGCTGGTCGAATTCAAGGCGCTGATCGGACGCCTGCAGGTATCGAACGTGTTTCATCTGGACCGGATGCACTTCCGAGGGCAATTGGAGCTGTAAGGCTCGCAGCGCGCAGGCATGATCCGCGCGCCGGGGGCTCTTTTATGCCTTTTTTAGGCGTTTCGGCGCAAACTCGGCTGATGCCGGTGGCCGAAGCCATTCGAGCGCGGAACACAGTTGCCGCCAGGCGAAGGCAGGCTGAGCGGCGGAGGGCCCTGGGGGAGCTCGACCAGGCGACGCTGCAATGCTTGCGACTGGATCAGCTGCGCGCGGCAGTTCATAACAATCTGGTTAGCTTCCCCAGCCAGGTGCCCATCTTCGAACGGCACGACCGGCCCGATCTACAGAGACGCATTGTGCAGCTCTATTTCACCTTTGGGTGGAGCTGCGCCACCATTGCCGCGAGGTTCGGATTGCTGCGTCAGCGAGTGGGGCAAGTACTAAGTACCTGGAAAAGACGGGCCGTGGAAACCGGATATATCCAATTCATTCCACGGGAAAATGGCTCCATTCCCGAGACGGTCGAGATCGTACTTTGGCCGGTGGTCAGCGATTCCGGCGTACCTGTTGCGGCGGACGCTCAGAACTCAAACTCCAGCCGGGCATCTTTCGAAGAACGCTGATAGGTTCGATTAGAAAAACCTATCGAACGGCCAATCGCCTTTTATGCATTTTTCACGGTGCCGACCCCATACTGAACTGCAAAGGAAATCGCGCTTAAAACAAATCAGGTTTAGCAACTGTAGTTCATTCTGAATCCCGCGTACGGCTTCAGTGTTTCATCACAGGCTAGGCGTAGTGTGCCGTGACGAGAGCCTTGGTCTGCAGCGGTCAGTTCACTTCAACAAACGAGGTCAAGGAATTTTGAGAGGGCATATGAGAGTTTATTCCGCGCATGTAGCAGTAGGGCTGCTGACGGCGCTTCTTGGTTTTGGCAGTGCTCGACAGGCGCCGGCGCAGGAGTCGAACGTAAACACGAGCATCGTGGGTAGCGTGCACGACGCGTCTGGCGCGCCGGTGGCCGGAGCGGAAGTTGTTTTCCGGAATCTGGGCACCGACGTCACGCAAACCGTGGGTTCGGATTCCCGCGGCAAGTATGGGCTGCACAACATGATTCCCGGGTCGTACGAAGTGACCGCGTCGAAGTACGGATTTATCTCGAACAAAGTGAGAGTTACGGTGGAAGCGCGCCGTGAGATGCGTGCCAATTTGAAACTGAAGATCGCCAAGAGCGACGATACCCAATCGGCTAGCACGAGCGCGC
>JASIGB010000966.1:0-5515 GCA_030045355.1 Bryobacteraceae bacterium | reverse complement strand
AAAGCACGGGTCCGAACACCTCTTCGTTGGCGATGCGCATTTCGGGAGTAACGTTCGTGAAAATGGTGGGCTCGACGAACCATCCCGCGCCGCACTCTTCGCGCGTGGCCGGCGCGCCGCCCAGCCGGCACACCGCGCCTTCTTCCTTGGCGATGCGGATGTAATCGAGCACCTTCTGATATTGCGGCTGCGTCGTGATGGGACCGACCTGCGTGGAAGCATCGAGCGGGTTGCCCATGCGCGCGGTTTTCGCCAGCGCCAGCAAACGCTCGACAAACTCCGCGTGGATCGGCCGATGGATCAGCGCTCGCGATCCGGCGATGCAGGTTTGGCCGGTGGCGGCGAAAATTCCCGAGACTACGCCTCTCACCGCCTGGTCGATGTCGGCGTCGTCGAAAACGATGTTGGCGGATTTGCCGCCCAGTTCGAGCGTCACGTGCTTGATCCCGCGCGCGGCCAGGCCATACACGTGCTCGCCCGTTTTATCGCCGCCGGTGAACGCGACCTTCGCGACGTCGGGATGCGTGATCAGCGGCTCGCCCACTTCATTGCCGAAACCCGTGACGATGTTCACTACTCCAGGCGGGAATCCGGCCTTCTCGAACAGCTCGCCAAAGGCGAACGCGGACACCGAGGAAAATTCCGACGGTTTCCACACAAATGTATTGCCCGCCGCGAGCCCCGGCGCCAGTTTCCAGGCAGCCAGCAGCAGCGGCGAGTTCCACGGCGTGATGGCGGCGATCACGCCCAATGGCTCCTCGCGCGTAAAGTTGAACACGCCCGGTTTGTCGATCGGGATCACGCGGCCTTCGATCTTGTCCGCCAAGCCGCCGAAATAGTAAAACCACTGCGGAATATAGTTGAGCTGCGCGCGCATCTCGGCGATGAGCTTGCCGTTGTCGGTAGATTCGATTTCGGCGATGCGGCCGGCTTCCGCGGCCACCAATTCGCCGAATTTGTGCAGCAGCGCGCCGCGCGCCGTGGCCGTCATTTTGCGCCATTCGCCGTAAAAGGCGCATTTCGCCGCCGCGATCGCCTGGTCCACGTCGGATTTCGAGCCGCGCGGGACCAGCGCCCACGGTTTGGCCGTGAACGGATTCACGGATTCGAACCATTCGCCTGAAGCGGGATCCACCCATTTCCCGCCGATCAACATCTGATGCTTCTTCACCCTGCCAGTCCTCCACTGAGTACGCCCATATCTGATTGCCCTTCCAGGTTGTCCACTATTTCTTCGATCGCGCGCCAGTTCGCACAGGCCGCTCGAAAGCGCTCGCGAATCTGCTCGGGCGTGGCGGGGATCACGTCCGCCAGCTTTCTACTAGCCGTCTTTCCATTGCGCAACAGCACGATCACTTCCGCCCCTTGCGCGCTGGGATAAACGGCCGTCAGCTCCCGATCGATTTCGAGTGTCGTAACGCCTGCCAGTCGATTTATCTCCGGATCGTCGAGCACGCGGTAATTGGCTTCTTCGATCGCGCCGCGCGCCAAAGCAGCGGCCACGCAATACTGGATGCTCATCTTGGCTTGTAAGATTCGGTCGAATGGTCCCGAGTAATCGCAGCCGGGATATTCCACCGCTGCTTCGGGCGCTCTCACAACGATAGATTCGACCTCGCCCGAGCGAAAACCATCCTGCATCGCGATCGCGTAGGCTGCTTGCGTCGCGGTCTGCGCGTAATTGCACGCCGGCGCGGGTTTGTAATACACCGACAGGATTTCGAATTCGCCGGAGAAGGGCGCGACTCGCGCGACGCAATCCGATTTGTTCAACCCCGCGAAAAGTCCCGCGTGGCCATCCAGCGCGCTCTCCGACGCGCGCGCACCGGCCGATGCCAATTCCACCGCCGTCACCGCGTTGCGCGCCGCGAAACCCGGGTGAAAGAACATCTCGTCACCGCCGCCATACGGCCATTCGTTCAGCCCGCCGGTCGCGTTAGCCGCAAATCCGAGCGCGCTCACCATCGCGTCTTCATCGAGCGCGAGCAGACGGCCGCCTGCTACCGCGCCTGCGAGTGGTCCGGTGATTCCGGTCGGACGAAACTTCCGCACGATCTCGCGATCCATGATCGCGCAGCCCACCGCGGCGCCAATTTCATAGCCGCAAACCGCGGACAAGATGAAATCGCGACCGGCGGCCTTGCGTTGCGCGGCAAGCGCGAGCAGCGTGGAAAAAATCACCACGCCCAAATGGCTCACCGCGCCCGCGTGCATGTCCTCGCGAACGAGACCGTGCCCTAGCGTCGCGTTGGCGAATGCGGCTTCGTCTGGCGACGAACGCACGTCTGTTCCGATCACAGTCGCAGGGCCCGCCGCGCCACCGGCGATGCGGATCGCCTGGCAACCCCACGGCAGCTCGCGCGCTTCAAATGCGCACGAGAGGAAATCGAGCAACCCCGTCTTGACCTTGTCGACAACCTCGGGCGGCAATTCCTCGAATGTAAGCGTGCGCGCGGCGCGGACCATCCGGCGCGACAAGCTGAGTTGGGGCACCAACGTTTACGATACCCGATTACGATAAACTCCAGTGGTGAGCGATATCGGCGTCAGTCCCGCACAGGCTCAGCAAACGAAAACCTCAGCACGAACGTGGGCCATGTGGGTGCCTTCGGTCGCGATGATGCTCTCGAGCCTGCTTTCCTATATCGACCGCCAGACGCTCGCGGTGCTATCGCCGACCATCCTGCGCGATACCCACATGAGCGACGGCGCCTATGCCAACGCCATGGCGGTGTTTTCGATTCTCTACATGATCGGCAATCCGATCTTCGGCTCCATTATCGACTTTGTCGGGCTGCGAAGAGGCATGCTGATGGCGGTGTCACTGCGCGCCGTCGCCAGCAGCGCCCACGCCTGGATGACCGGCTTCTGGGGATTCGCGATCGCGCGCGGCGTGCTTGGTTTCGGTGAAGGGTCGGCTTTCCCCGCGGCATTGAAGGCCGCGGCCGAGTCACTGCCGCCGGACCGGCAGTCACGCGGAACGGCCATCGGATACAGCGGCGCGTCGCTGGGCGCCATCATTACCCCGCTGATTGTCGTGCCGATCGCGCTACGCTTCGGCTGGCGGTCGGCATTCATCGTCACCGGATTGCTGGGCGCCTGCTGGCTTGCGATGTGGGCCATTGTCGGACGCCCGCCGTATCTGGCCGAACATCGGCGAGCGCGTATGAGCGTTGCATGGCCCAACTTCCTGGAGCGGCGGCTGTGGATCGTGGTCGCGAGTTTCGGCCTCGGCGCCGTTGCACTCGGCCTGGTCTCCTACATGAGCCCGCTCTATTTGAGCCGCGCATTCCATCTCTCGCAGGCGAAACTTGGCGCGGTGATCTGGATCCCGCTGGTCGGCTGGGAGGCCGGCTACTACTTCTGGGGCTGGATCGCCGACAAATTCGTCACACGCGGCAACCGCCCCACGAAGCTGTTTTTCCTGCTCGCGGCGCTCGCGCTGCCCACCGCACTGGTCACTAAGATCGATTCCTGGCCCATCGTGCTCGCGCTGTTTTTCTGGGCCACGTTCGTCGCCGATGGATTCGTCGTACTCTCTCTCCGCGTCGGCTCGCACTTGTACCCGCGCGACCAGACCGCGATGGTCGGCGGTATCGGCTCGGGATCTTGGTCGGCCGTGTTGGCATTAATCCTGCCGGTGTGGGGCCGCTGGTTCGATGCGAACTGGTACGGCGCGGTTTTCGTCTCCGCCAGCCTGTTGCCGATTCTCGGGACGCTGCTCTGGTTTTGGCTGAGCCGCCCGGATGCGCTATGGCGCGAAGCGGCCGCGCGCATCGATTAAGCTCGCGCCCGGGCGAGAATCTCGGCGACAATCGCTGTTTTTGCATCGGCGTAGTCCTGCACCTGCTCCCATTCCTGCTGCGCCAGCGTCAACTTGGTGCGCTGGTATAAATCGCGATCGGCGGCGTTGCCACGCAGCCAGTCGCGAAACAGAAGCATGCGATCTACCCTGGGGACAGCCTGCCGAGAACACGTGCAGATTCAACTCTGGATCCGTGCCTTTGAACATCCGATGCTCGAACCACTCAGGCTCTCGAATCCGCAAGACGTAGCCGGCGGATTCCAAGTCGGGCAGGTACTCGTGCTCGTCCGCCGAATCGGCCACCTCGATCACGATGTCGATCACAGGCTTGGCCGCGAGGCCAGGAACGGAAGTGGAACCGGCGTGCTCGATCCGCAAGGCGCGGTCAGCCAATGCCGCTCGCACTCTCGTCGCTTCCCGCTCGAACAGCACGGGCTACTGAGGATCGTAATTGGCTAACTGGATGCGAATGGAATCAGCCTAAATTCCCATTTCCTGGAACACTTCCCGCGCCAGGCGGAAGCTGTCCACCGCCGCCGGGACGCCACAATAAATGGCCACCTGCAGGAACACTTCCTGGATGTCGTTCTTGGTGAGCCCGTTGTTGATGGCGCCTTTGACGTGCGCCTTCACTTCATGCGGGCGGTTCAACGCCGAAATCATCGCCAGGTTCAGCATGCTGCGCGTCTTGCGATCCAATCCCGGACGGCCCCAGCATTCGCCCCAGCAGTACGTCGTCACCAGTTCCTGCAGCGGCCGGTTGAAATCGTCGGCGGTACTGATCGCCTTGTCCACGTATTCAGCGCCGAGCACTTCGCGTCGAATCTTCAGGCCTTTTTCGAACATCGCTTTTTCCACTTGCTGTCTCCTTTGAGTCTTTGATGAGTGACTCTTGCTACTGGGCCTGAACCGTAACGCCTGCCCAGCCTTCCATAACTTTGATCAATTCAGTCATATCGGCATCCGGTCCGTGAGTCGCGGTTCCGATCGCCAGCATCTGCCGCACCATGGTGCCCACGGGCATGGGGATGCCCATGGCCTCGGCCTCTTCCATGCACAGCCGGATGTCTTTGTTCAGCAGCCCAATGGCGAAACCAAAATCGAATTTCCTGTTTAAAACACAGCGCGGGATTTTGTCCATAGTCGCGGTATTGCGTCCGCTGCCCGCGTTGATGACATCGATCACCTGCTTGGCGTCGAGCCCGGCTTTCACGCCCATCACCACCGCTTCAGAGGAGATCGCCATCGCGGTGGCCGAGAGCAGATTGTTCAGCAGCTTCATGGTCTGGCCTTGTCCGGGCTGTTTGCCGACGTGAAAGATCTTGCCGATCACCTCCATCACGGGCTTCACCGTGGCGAAGGTCTGATCGTCGCAGGAAACCATGACTGCGAGCGTTCCCTTCTCCGCTCCCGCCACGCCGCCACTCACCGGCGCGTCCACCGCCACGATGTTTTTCGTTTTGAGGCCCTCGGCCACGCGCTTGGCGTAGGTGGAACCGGTGGTTGAAACATCGATGAAGATTTTGACCTTGCTGCCCTCGATGACACCACCGGGCCCGAGCGCTGCCGATTGCACGACGGGCGGGGTGGGCAAACTGGCCAGAACAATTTCGGCCGCCGATGCAACCGCCGCGGGCGAATCCACGCGCCTGGCCCCTAACGCTTCGAGCGGCCGCATCGCGGCGTCGCTCTTGTCGAAAATCGTGAGGG
>JASIGB010000965.1:0-4770 GCA_030045355.1 Bryobacteraceae bacterium | reverse complement strand
TGCCCGAAAGTGTTTCAAACAGCGCGGGGATCTGCGCCGCGATTTGGGTGATATCGCCCGTGATCTTGTGCATGCCGGCCGCGTCGCCGTTGCCGGTAGAAACGATGGTGATCTTGTCGATGTTCGAAAGCGGCGCAGACAGCGCCTTGACCACCTCCGGTAGGCTGGTGATGAGCTTGTCCACCACCGCGGCCTGGTTCCATTCCTGGTAAGCTTCCGCCTTCACACTCATGGCCTTGGCTTCGGCCTCGCCTTTTTTCAAAATGATTTCGGCTTCAGCTTCGCCCTGCGAGCGAATCGCGGAGGCGCGGCCTTCGGCCTCGGCGGTCAAGCGCGCCTTTTCGGCGGCGGCGAGCGTTTCGATGCGCCCGCGCTCGACCTCGGCTTGCTTCAGCAGCGTCGCGATCAGCTCGTTCTCGCGGCGCTTGATTTCCGCTTCCTGGACTTTGATTTCCTGCTCTTTCTGGATCTGCTGGATTTTCACCTGCTCGGCGATCACTTGCTGCTGCATGATGTTGGCCTGGATGTCGTAGGCTTTGTCGGCCTGCGCCTGCTGGCGCTTGGTGGCTTCGACATACGTGGCTTTTTTGATTTCGAGATCGCGATTTGCCTCGGCCTGCTTGGCCTGCGAAAGAGCCTCAGCCATGACGCGCTCCTGATCGGCTTGCGCCTTGGCAACGGCGGCCGCGCGCATGGCTTCCGCGCGCTTGATGGCAGTGTCGCGCTCGGCTTCCGCCGCTGCCACGTCGGCATCACGCTTGATGCGCGCGATATCCGGGCGGCCCATGTTGCTGATGTACTCGTTCTTGTCGCGGACTTCCTTGATGGTGAACGAAATCACCTCCAAGCCCATCTTGCTCATGTCGTCGGCGCAGGTGGCGCGCATGCGATCGCCCACCATCTCCGGTTCTTTCACGATTTGTTCGACCGAAAGCTGCCCGATGATGCCGCGCAAATGGCCTTCCATCACCAGGCGAATCAGCGCTTCGCGCGCCTGGTCGGTCTTGGTGAGGAATTGCTCGGACGCCGTCTTGATCGACTCAGGATCGGACTTCACTTTGATCTGCGCCACCGCTTCCACCGTCACCGCGACGCCCTGCTTGGTGTACAGATCCTGCTGCGGCGCGACGTCGAAGGACATCAGTTGCAGCGACAGCTCGTGGCAGCTTTCGATCATCGGAAAAATCACCGTACCGTGACCCTTGATGATGCGGGTGCCGCGGAAGCCATACACCACCAGCGCCTCGTGCGGGCCTGCCTTGCGATAGAGCCGCGCGAACATCGCCATCAGGAACATAACGACCAGGACCATCAGTCCGGCCATCGTGAGCACTTCCAGTGGAACGCGCATAAACTAGTTCTCCTTTTTTCCTTCGTTCATTTCTTCCCATGGGCGAACGTAAGCGATGCCGCGCTCATAGCGCGTGACCACCACTTCGATGCCCCGATCGATCGCACGGCCGTCCTCGCTGCGAACGCTCGCCGCGCGCCGCACCCCATCCTGCGAAAAAAGCATTTCCGCCGTGCCGCTCTCGCGCAGGCTCGTGCTCAAGCGCCCGAGCACGCCGACCATCTCATAATCCGCCGGATCCAAATCGCGATCATGCTTCAACAGAACTTTGAACAAGAACCAGAACACCGCCGCGGCGCCTGCCAATCCGCTGAGCAGCGCCAGAGCCAATGCCAGCACGGCCCAGATGCTCGAATAACGGCTCAGCAGGTATCCCGCGCCTCCGAACCACGCAAGAAACGCCGCGACGGTTCCAAAATTGACCGGCGATTCCGCCGCTCCCTTGCCGCCCGCGCCATGCGCCGCGTGAGGATGAAAACCGCGCGGCAGATGCACGTGCAAGTGTGTTGTTCCGGCCAGAAACGAGACCAGGCTGCACAGAAAGCCGACGCAAAAGCAAAAGAAGTAAAAGTTCGCCCAGCTCATCCGGCTTTCCTCCTCCCCGCGCCTTGCGGCTCCGGTCTTAGAACCTGAAACAGGCGCTCCGCCAGGCCCGGCGTGTCCAGAATCGATTCCAGCAGCAGCAGGCACTTCCGCGAGTCCGCATGCATCGCCAAGTCGAGCAGCGCGCGGCTGATTTCCGGATCGCGCGAGAATCGCTCCGCTCCCGAGATCAGCCACAGATCCAATTGGTCCTCGCCCACGCGCACATCGGATATCAGCTCGGTATGAAAGCCCTCCGGATCGTCCACCAGGTAGCCCGGATGCACTTTGAAAAAACGCGCCAGCAGCATGCGGGTGGAGTTGGTCAAATGCGGGCGCGCGCCGCTTTCAATTTGCGAAAGATACGACTGGCTGATGGACTGCTTCAGTTCGCGCTTAACGGCGCGCACGATCTCCTGCTGCGTCATCTCGCGCCCCAGGCCGCGTAGCGTGCCTTCGACCTCGCGCAAGTAACGGATTTTTTCTCCCAGTCTCATATCGCCGATCGCAATCATCATATTGCAATTTGCAATTAGAGTCAATAGTCTGAGGCCAGACAGAGCCGTATCCGATTGATTTTACGGGCGCTTTCCCGATTTAGCAGCGGCCCGGCGCGCCGCCGGAGCCTTGGCGCCCAGTGCGGGCACGGCTGCGTCGCGCACGCTGGCCAGTTGCATGAAAAACACCAGCAGCGCGGCGGGCCACACCTGGAGAATCAATCGATCGGACGAACTTTGCACCTGCCATTCCAGGCCGTATGGCGTGATGAGCAGCACCGCGCAGTACGCGAGGAACACCGCCACCACAGCCGACGCCGCGATAAGAGACGCCAGCCGGTATCGTTCCTCAAATTGCCAGCGCAGCAGGATCGCCAGAATCGCGAGCAGAATGAGCGGGTGCGAAACGCCGGATCCGAGGCTCAGCACATTGGTGAAGAATCCGCCCGCGATGGCGGCATAGCGGCCGGCATCGGCCAACTTCGGCAATCCCGATGCACCCTGCTTGACCAATGCATCGGAAGCGGGCGCGAGAAAAAACTTGAACCACAGCGTGAGAATCACTCCGGGAAGGGCGCCTGCGAGCAGCCATCCGAGGCGCTGCCAGCCCACGGGCGTTCGTGCCCGCCACAAGGTGAAGCCCGCGAAGAGCAGCGCGAGAATCGCCAGAAACACGATGCCTTCGTTCTTGGTCCAGGCCGCGAAGCTCGCGCACAGTCCCGCCCAGAGCAAAGGCCAGCGCCCGGGGGACGGCGCTCGAGCGGCGTCGATAAAGATCAAGGCCAGAGCGCCTAGGAAGTAAAACGCCAGCGGGATATCGGCGTACTGCGCCGCGGCCCAACTGAGCAGCGTGGTGGTCGAGAGAATCACAAGTCCCGCTAACAATCCCGAGGCCGTGCCCCGAAGCAGCGTGACGGTGCTGATCAGAAGGGCGAGCAAGGCCGCGAAGAACAGCAGGGACGTAAAGGCGGGCGCGATCGCATGCATGTTGCCGCCGGTTTTCCACGCGCGCGCGACGAACGCGGAGAGCAGCGGCGGATAATCGGGATGACTATTCGTGAGCAGCGGCGAAAACGCGTAACGCCACGCGCCCCCGGGGCCGGCAAGGAACTTGGCCCGCAGGTTCCAGAGCGCCCACGCATCCCAATTGCCGACCGGCAGAGCAGCCGCGATTTGGACCAGGCGCGTGCAGACGATGGCGAGGACGCCGGCGAAGGCTAGCGCCAGCAGCCATGTCCAGCGAAATCCTCGCGTGGGCGGAGGCGGTACAGCGCTATCGGGGGCACTCGCCAACGCCCGTCTCCACCACAACGCACCCGCCAGCGCGAACAACACCACATCCGTTCCGAAAATGCTTAGAGGTGTGGCTGCGCCCGCGACATCGAGAATCAGAAAAATCACCGACGTGAGCCCGATGCCGGCGCCCGCGCCCAGCGCTACGGTAAAGAGCGCCGCGGCCCAGCGAGGCTGCATATGCCGCACCGGATCGAACGCCTGTACCAAGAGAAAGCCGAGCAGGACGGCGAAAATAATGGAGATCGTATCCAGCATCTAGCGCGCCCGATTCCGGTAAAGCACGGCGCCATCCCCAAAGTCTTTCACCAACGTCAAGCCGTGCTGGTTGCCGAACTGAACGTAGTCCAGGGGCTTCGAGAAATCCCCGATCACCCATTCGGCCGGCGGATTCACCGGCCCGCCGGTGAGTAAACGCGGCGCCAGGGTATATTGCGCGCTGCTATACAAATCGGCCCCGAGCGTCGTGCTGGCCGGCTCGTCGGAGACGTAACCGATGATTCCGTGTTCGGGCAAGGCGGCCATAAGATCGTGAAATCGCGTGGCCTGTACGCCGACTCTGTAGACGTCGGCGTTCGCTCCGGCGGCCTCCGCCGTCGCGCTGTAGAAATTCAATGCACTCCAGAGTGCAAGCGCAGCTACTGCGGAGCCGGCAATCAGCGCCCGGTTGGAGGAAGGCTCCATCGGTCAACGGCCTTGTTTCACCACCGCGCGCCCCTGGTAGGCATCCAGCACGTCGTTCACGCCTCCCTCCATCACCACGGAGCCATGATCGATCCAAATCGCGCGATCGCACATCTCGCGAACGGCCGCAGGCTGATGCGAGACAAACAACATCCCTTTGCCCGCCCGGCGCAGGGAGACTAAGGCCTGCCTGCATTTCTCCTGAAAAGCGGCGTCTCCCACAGCCAAAACCTCATCGATGAGAAGAATATCGGGATCGCATTGCATGGCCACTGCAAACGCCAGCCGCACGATCATGCCGCTCGAATAAGTACGCAAAGGATCGTCGATAAAATCGCCGATGCCGGAAAATTCCACGATGCG
>JASIGB010000964.1:0-5353 GCA_030045355.1 Bryobacteraceae bacterium | reverse complement strand
ACCGTACCCGCTTTGTAGTGGCTTTCGCGCGCCGTGCCGTCGGCGTGATATTGCCGCATGTCCTGATCGGTCAGCAACACCACCACGGCGCCGGTGGCTGGGTGCTTATGCATTTTGAGCTTTTCATGCGGACCAACCGTGAGAGCGATCGCCCGGACCCATTCGTTTTCGAACACGACACGATAATGCGCGGGGTCCACTGTGACGGCATCCATGCTCTCTTTGGGGAACGGCTTGGCATTAGCCGTAGGTTTGGGCTCGATTTGAATGGCCGCGAAGGGCGTGCCTGTGAGATTTTCGGACCGGTGCGTCGTCGGCGCGGCCCACATTACATCGCCGGCGCGGTTTTGAAAGGTTTTTGACGAGCCATCGATATAGACCAGCTTGTTGTTGCGGCTGGTCAGAAAAACAATCAGCGCGCCTGGCCCCGAATGCGTGTGCATGGGCATCGTTTCGTGCGGCCCCAAGTGCTCTTCAAAAACGCGCACCCACTGGTTCTGCACTTCCAAATGCGTATGCTGTGGATCGGCGATCAGCGGATCGGGCGCTTGTGCCAGTGCCTGCGGAATCCACACCAGTGACGCGCTCACCAGGAGCAGCGCTTTATCGGGGCGACGCAACATGAGAAGATTTTATTCCATGAGGACCGCTGAAAGGGCGTGCGGCATCGTAGCCGCGCTCGCGCTCGCCGCCGCAATAGCCGGCGCGCAGCCGGCCGAGCAAGTGTTCAAGAATGTCCGCGTGCTGAAGGGCATTTCCGTCGATCAGTTCATGGCCACCATGGGATTCTTCTCCGCGTCGCTCGGCGAGACCTGCACGGATTGCCACAGCGCCGAAAGCGGCGGAAGCTGGGCGCGCTACGCGGACGACAACCCGCGTAAGAACAAGGCGCGCGCCATGCTCGGGATGATGAACGCGATCAACAAAACCTATTTCGGCGGCAACCGCGAGATCACTTGTTACTCCTGCCATCGCGGCGTGGAACGTCCCGACGTCACTCCGAATCTTGCTGATCTGTACGGGCCTCCGCCCGTGAAAGAGCCGGATGAGCTGCGGGAGCCGGTGCGAAAAACTGGCTCGGCCGATGTGGTTCTCTCGAAATATGTCCAGGCCGCAGGCAGCGCCGAGCGAATATCAGCGCTCACCAGTTTCACCGCCAAAGGAACGTACCAGGGCTATCAGGACGAAAAGTATCCAGTGGATTTTTACGCGCAGGCTCCGGATCGCACCAGCATCGTGATCCACACCGCGGCGGGCGTCAGCATCACAACCTATGACGGGAGCTCGGGCTGGATCGCCGGTCCGGCGACCGAACGGCCGGCACCGCTGATCGAACTCACAGGCGGCGATTTGATTGGCGCGAAGCTCGATGCAGCGGTGTGGTTTCCATCGCAACTGAAGAGCGCGTTGATGGAATGGCGTGACCAAGGCTCCGTCACCATCGACGGCCGCGAGATGCAGATGCTGCAAGGGACTGCCGACGGCCGGTTTCCCGTGAATCTTTATTTCGACAGCAAAACCGGGCTGCTCGCGCGAATGGTCCGCTACAATGATTCACCCGTCGGCCTGGCGCCCACACAAGTGGATTACAGCGATTATCGCGACGCGAACGGCGTCAAGTTGCCGCATCGAGTGCAGGTAACCTGGCTCGATGGCAAATCCGACATGCAGCTCACCGAACTCCAGCCCCTAGCGCCCATCGATACCGTGCGGTTTCAGAGGCCGGCTACCAGCCGTTAGTATTTGCCGCGCCACGGGCATATAATCTCCCAGACGGGAGGTCCCATGAGCAGCCATAAGATTGCGTGCATTCGCGCGCTGGCGACGGTCGGCGTCATCGGCGCGCTGGGTTTCTATCTGGCCGCGCAGCAGACGGCGGCGCCGAAGTTCCGATTCGATCCGACCTGGCCCAAGCCGCTGCCGAACAAATGGAAGATGGGAGGCGTCACCGGCCTCGCCGTCGACAAAGACGACAACGTCTGGGTGCTGAATCGTCCCAACGATCTCACGGATATCGAACTCGAAGCGGAGCTGAATCCTCCGCTGGCTGATTGTTGCGTGCGCCCGCCGGCCATGATTCACATCGACGCCAATGGCGACGTCATCGGATCCTTCGATGCGCCGCAGGGACACGGGATGGCCGTGGATAGCAAAGGCTTCGTGTACATCGGGCAGGACACGGTGCGCAAATACGATCCGAAAACCGGCCAGGTGGTGGGTGAAGTGCCGCGCACGCCGGAGCGTCCGCCGGACGCCGGAGGGGAGGCGCCGTTAACATCGGCGCACGTTCCCGGCCGCGGCAGCCAAGGACCGGTGGCCGGATT
Source organism: Bryobacteraceae bacterium (assembly GCA_030045355.1). Classification (GTDB taxonomy): domain Bacteria; phylum Acidobacteriota; class Terriglobia; order Bryobacterales; family Bryobacteraceae; genus Palsa-89. The sequence goes on along the minus strand of JASIGB010000964.1, from coordinate 3,029 downwards.
CATCACGCCGCCCGGCGGCCGTCCCCGGCCCGATCCAGCGGCAGCGGCGGCGCGGCAAGCAGCCGTCGCGGCGTTTCGCGCGAAATATCCTCCCACTACTCCGATGATCGTCGGCGGCATCGAAGAGATCCGGCTGGACGAACCGGCGCACGAGCTTTACGCCGCTGACAATTACCTGGGCGGACGCGTGATGGTCTTCGATCTCGACACGCTCAAGTTCAAACGCGGCTGGGGCGCCTACGGGCACAAGCTTTCCGAGATCACCACCGATGATAAGGACCGCGCCTATACTCCGGGCGGTCCGGAGCCCAAGGAGTTTCGCGGCCATTTGACGCTCAACATTTCCCACGACGGCCTGGTCTACGCCGCGGACCGCATGGCGAATCGTATTCAGGTCACAACGAAAGAAGGCGCGTACCGCAAGGAATTCGTCATCGCGCCGCATACCGGAGTGGGCGGTTCCACGGGCGGCGTGATGTTTTCGCCGGACAAAGCGCAGAAGTTCCTCTATATCTCCGACCTCACGAACAACCACATTTACTTTCTCAACCGCGAAGACGGCAAGATCGTGAGTCAGATGGGAAGCATGGGCGAAAACGGCGGCCAGTTCTACGGGCTGCACATGATCGCGGTGGATTCCAAGGGCAACATCTACACGGGCGAGGTGTTCGCGGGCGAACGCGTGCAGCGCTTCGTGCCAGTGCGATAGGCGGTTAGCAAAAAAGATCTAACCAGATGGGGCGTTGCCCTTAGGGGATTTCCTCAAACTCGGTGCTATTCTCGATTGTATGAATCTGAATGCCCTCGGCGGATTCGAGGGCAGGCCAGCTTCTCTTCGTTCCAGATCGCGGTCTTCTCGCCAAAGGCTCGGCTTAGTAACGGCCCTTGTGGCCGTTCCTTGCTGCCTCGCTGCTCAACCTAGCCGCGAGCCATTTTGGATTGCCGCGCGTTATGACGGAAATCGAGTGGTTATTTACTTCGATGCGGTGAAATTCAACAACACAGTCCCGCGTAACGCGCGGCGCCTTGTGCAACCGGTCAGCGCTATCTTCCCGCCAATTGAACTCCCATCAAATTATCTTGCCAGTTTTCTGCAGCAGCCCGGCGCATCCCGCTTCGCCCTAGGGGAGGAGTTTGATGTTCTTACAGGGATCGACGCAATCCGAGTTAGATTGACGAGGCTCGTCGGTACTGAGGGCGATGAGGGGGTAGGCAACGACTCGTACATCGGCGCCTTAGCAACTGTAATCGGGGACTGTCCCTTGCTCGCCGGCATCGACTTTTATGCAGTACGGACCCACAGAGAGCCGGTTTGCGGCACTAAACGAAGCCCGGGACATCCCGTTCGCATCCCCGCTCACTTTGCAACTCTGGTGAATGATCCAGTGCGATTCGATCTTCAAACACGGATGGTCGCACTGCTCACCGAACGAATGAGGTCCATTGCCTCTGAGGTACAGCGCCGAACAGCCGAGGGCCACTCGCCAGCTTTTACCGTTCAGTCGTTTCAGGTGGCCGACGGAAGCCTCCGATACTACGCAACCGTACAATGGAAATCGGGCAGCGTCCCGGCGGACTCCGATTTCTCCTTGAGCGCGTGGTTTACTGCGACGCCGACCCTTCGGATCCTCGCGATTGAAGCGGATCAGAACTTCGAGCTACGCATCCTCAACGTTGCCGATCTAGGGGAAGGTAGGACCGGCATCATACTCGAGACGCAGGGTAACGACAGCATCTCGACCGATCTGCTCGAATACCGAGACGGTTCTGATGCTGCCCATATGCGACATTTGCAATCGCTAGCCGCCGGAGAGTAGAGGTGGTAGTTTTGATTTCGTAGCGTGACCGATTCCAGGCGAAAAGCGGGACCCGAACATTGCAGCCTAGTGTTCTCCCGGTAATAAACCGTTCATTTTCAATGGGACGGCGGCTTTTCCACACCCCGTTCGATGGGCGATATCCCCACCGGGACGCGAAATCGCCCACTTCAACGCAATGGTGTAGCCTCTTTAATGCAGGCCGTCTTATACTCGGAACACTAATCGCGCCATGCACAAGCCCATCAAATACGTCGAAAAGGCCGTCACGGTGGCGGCCGGTACCGCCTGGTTTGTATTTGACAAACTCAATCAAATCAATCAGAACCCGTCCTTCACGCCGGCCTGGTCGGACAAGCCGCTGCTAAAGAGTTATCAAAAGCAGAAACCGCCGCTCGGCTGGCCGCGCGAAACCGATTCGCTGTGCCCCCGCTGCGTTCCGGAGATCCGCCAGCAGATCATCGACGGCAAACTGCCGCACGAGATTTTGCTGAATGAAAAGGTTGGTGAGATCAAGGCCACCGTCATCGAGCGCGACGGCAAAATCCTGATGGTGAAGGAATGCCCCAAGCATGGCCGCTTTGAAGACGTGATGTCGATCGACCCGGCCTTCTTCAAGCACCTGGAAGAGGTTTTCCCCGGCCGCGACATCCGCGCGCACAACGATGAAACCCTGCACAATCACGGCTCCAGCACCATCAAGCACGGCCGCGGCTCGGTTCTGACCATCGACCTGACCAACCGCTGCAACATGATGTGCGATCCGTGTTTTATGGATGCCAACCAAGTGGGCTTCGTACACGAGCTGACCTGGGAAGACATCCAGACGCTGCTCGACAACGCCATTTCGATCAAGCCGCGGCGCCAAATGTCGGTGCAATTCTCGGGCGGCGAACCCACGCTTTCGCCGTATTTCCTGGATGCGATTCGCTACTCCCGCAAAGTGGGCTACAACAGCGTGCAGGCCGCGACCAACGGCATCGAATTCGCGAAGGATCCCGAGTTTTGCAAGCAAGCCGCCGAAGCCGGGCTGCGCTACGCCTATTTGCAATTCGACGGCATCGGCAACGAAGCCAATTCGCATCGCGCCGTCGGCAATCTGTTCGACGTGAAGCTGCGCGCCATCGAGAACCTGTGGAAAGCGGGCGTCGACATCGTGCCCGTGATCACCATCGTCAACGGCATCAATAACGAGCAGGTGGGCGCGGTGGT
>JASIGB010000086.1:0-4088 GCA_030045355.1 Bryobacteraceae bacterium | reverse complement strand
GTCGATGCGGGCGATTCGCCGTGTCGCCACCCAGATGCTGGCCGCCGCGACCAGACAGATCGGAACGGTCGCCAGAACATAGCTCCCAGGGTCAAGCGCTTTTGCTCCTTCGATCAAACTGCCCAGCAGTTTTCCGGTAACTGCGGCGCACGCGATCCCAACGAGAGTCCCGCAGACCACCGTAGCCAATCCTTGTTGGACAAGCTTGGCGCGCAAGCGAGCGGGCGTTGTCCCGAGCGCCAGCCTAACGCCCATCTCGTGCGTGCGCTGCCAGACTGCGTACGAAACGACGGCGTAGACGCCAAGGAGAGCCAGTAGCAGAGCAAAGCTGGTAAAGAAAATCAGCGCCGTTCGGTAGAACTTTGGACGGGCAAAAGCCCGATCCATCCGCTGCTGCATGGTTTGGACGCCGTACACCGGAACGCCGCGATCAACCGATTGCACGGCGTCGCGAATCGAGGCCAGATGATCTTCGGCACGTCCTGAGACCTTAACGACGAACGTCGAGTCAAACCCTCCCGGATCGTGCGCCGGAATGAAAGTCTCCGGAGGATCCACGTCGTAAGTGTCGAAGAGGTACTGTCCCATGAAATCGAGATTGCGGACCACGCCGACGATCTTTCGCACGGTTCTGCCCGGCCCCGTAACCAGGTGTCCCACGGCGTCGGACGGCTGCAGCCAACGCGCGGCGAAGGATTGGTTCACAAGGATCACGTTGGCGTCCGAGCGGACCTCGGCATCGGTGAACTCGCGCCCATAGAGAACCTTTCCGCCGGTGGTTGCAAAGTAGCCAGCCATAATCGGAAGCACATCCGTACCAATGCCCGGCAGGGAGGAATGTCCATCGAAGGCGTATGGCCCGCCCAGGAACTTGCCGGACAACAAAGGCAGGAATTCCGTGGCGCTCGCACTGCGCACTCCCGGGAGATTCCCCAGACGCTCCACCACCTCTTCGAAATATTCCAGTCGCTGGCCAGGCCGGTCGCGAATCGTGCCATCCAGCGAGACGCTTGCGGTGACCACGCCATCGGCTTTAAATCCGCGATCCATGCGTAGCTCGTACGCGAGCACCCGAATGATCGAAATCGACGCTGCCAGCAAAACAATCGTTAGCGCTACCTGCGCCCCAACCAGCACGTCGCGCACGATGCGCGAGTTGCGCAACTCGGTGGAACCTCGATCCGCAAACAAGTGCGTGCGGCCCATGCTCAGCGCAGGCCACAGTCCGAACAGCACCGCACTGAGCACGGAGAGCCCAGCCATAAATCCGAGCACTCGTGCGTCGAGAATCGTGTATGTCTGAGACGGCAGCGCGGCCGGTTGCACCTTGTTCGCCAGTGACGTCGCCCAGATGGCGACGATCACACCCAGCGCGGCCGAGACCGCCGCCAGCAGCAGGCATTCCGTAAGCACCTGCTGGATCAGACGCGCCCGGCTCGCGCCCACCGCCGAACGAATCGAAAGTTCGTGCCGCCGGTCAGCTGTCCGCGCCAGCATAAGATTGGCCAGATTCGCGCACGCGATCAGAAAGATCGTCATCACAGCGCCCATCAGAAGCACCGAGGCAAATTTGACGCGCCCTGCCAGTTCATCCTGCAGAGGAACGATCATCCTGGGAAGGTACTCGGGCCGCAATTTGCGACGCGCCTCCAGGTGTTGGTCAGCCTGAAAAGCCGTCCGTGCTTGTGCCAAACTGAGGCCCGTTTTCAGGCGTCCAATGGTCGCCCATCCGTTGTTCCCATGCGAGTACTCGGGCGATCTCCACAGGACCGTGCTGGCCGGATAGTCGAAGTCCGGCGGCATCACACCAATAATCGTCACCGATTCATCCGGAAGTTGAAATCCATGAAATCCGTAGATGTGGATGGTCTTGCCAAGCACCTGGTCGCTGCCCGCGAACAACTCCTGCCACAGCGCATAGCTGATTACGGCGGCCGCATGATCTTCGGGTGCAAACGTTCTCCCGATTTCGGGCAGCGATCCCAACAAGGAAAAGAAATTATGCGACGTCATGGCGATATGCTCCCGCAAGACATGTTGCGGGCTACCGATGTTCGAATCCCCATCTTCAAACAGCGCCGCGTCTTCGAGATAGTTCGAATGCAGGCGCCAGGAATCGAACTGCGCCGCGCTATCATGCGGCGGAAAGAAGAAATTCAACACGGCAAGCTGGCCGGTATCGCGGAAAGGCAAAGATCGCAGCAGCAATGCGTCCACGACGCTGAAGACCCCGGTGTTCGCGCCGATGGCGACCGCAAGCATGCCCACTGCAAATCCGGTATGCCAGAGACGTTTGCGCCAAAGCCGCAGAGCATGCCGGCTGTCCTGGCCGATCTCGATCGCTAGCTGAGCAGGGACAGAAACCGCCAGGTCGTAGAGTAAACGCAACCAAAGCCGGGCAACCGCAAAACCGCTCCGCGAGTCAGCCAGTTCATCGCGAAACTCCTGCTCCATCGCTTTCGCGTATTCCTCCCGGAACGCCGCCGGGTAGAGATGCAACAGGAGACGATACACCTTAAGCATGTTTCGCCCTCCCGAAAGTGGCCGCAGCCATGTCGGCGAGTTCCCGCATACGCGCCGCTTCGGCCCGCGCGACTTTTCGGCCGAGAGCCGTGATCCGGTAATAGCGGCGCCGCTCGTCGTCCAGATGCGGATCGGGCCGCTCGTCGGCTTCCTCGATCCATCCGAGCTCCAGCATCTTTCTGATCGATCCATACAGCACGCCCGGCCCAAGCTTGAGTTTGCCGTCCGTACGTTTCGCGATTTCGCGTTTTAAGGCATAGCCATGCCGTTCGCCTTCGCCGAGCGAAAGCAGAATGTGGAACATGGCCCGCGAAAGCGGGATGACAGTATCGACCGGAGACATACTAGTACATTACCAGACCTAGTGGTCTAATTGTGAACTAGAGAGGCTCGCGCGGCGGACCCTTCCCTTCTAGGCGCCGTTTATGCATGATAGAGTACCTGCCTACGCCCTGGCGCGGATTGCTCATCCTTCTGGTGATCCCATGGTTGCTTCCCGCCACGGACCGGATCGCCTATATCGAGTTTTTCGGATACCAAGGCATCGACGTACGCGCGGTGCGCCATACCTTGCCGTTCCGGGAAGGCGACGCTTTCCGGCCCGCTATCCAAGAACAGGCCCGATCCGCCGTGAGTCGCGTCATCGGCAAGGACGCCACCGACGTGGCCACAATCTGCTGCGCCGCCAACCGGGGCATGGTCGTCTTTATCGGTCTGCCCGGCGCTTCGACCCATCCATTGATCTTCGACCCTGCCCCGACGGGCATCGTCACTCCGGCGCCTGAATTCACGCGTCTTTACCAGGCAGAGGAACGGGCCATGGAGCAGGCGATCGAGAGTTCCCGGACAGACGAACAACTAGGTGCGGGCTTTCGTTTGCTCAAAGACCCCGCCGCCCGAGCAGCAACGCTTGCTCTGCGCGCCTACGCGCTCGGCCACGAAGAAGAAATCCTGAACCTGGCGACCAGCTCTGATGCCCACCTGCGGGCTAATGCCATCGACGCACTGGGTTTTGGCCAACGCACGCCGCGTCAAATCGCGGCCCTGGCACACGCCGTTCGCGATCCGGACCCCGAAGTTCGCAACAATGCGACGCGTGCTTTGTTCGAAATCTCCACAGCCGATCCGGCAACGGCAGCCCGCATTCCGCCAGACAACTTCATCGACATGCTTCATTCCGGAGTCTGGACGGACCGCAACAAAGCGAGCATGCTGCTTTTGTTTCTCACGAAGTCGCGGGATCCGGGAGTGCTAGCGCGGATTCAATCTCAGGCCGCCGATGCACTGGCCGAAATGGCAAATTGGCGCGCATCCAACTGGGCGTTTCCGGCTCGCTTCATCCGGGAGAGAATCGCCGGAAAATCGGATGTTTGGGTTGCGTTCGATTGGCTTCCGCTTTCGCTCGCGCCAGGCGCCGCGCTCTCCGCGTTCGCTTCCGCCCTGCTCATCCTGCTCCTGGCGTCGCGCATGTCCCAACGGAGCCGGTGGGCGCTTGGATTGGTGATACCCGCGTTGCTCGCGATCCTGCTCTATTGGGTGCCGCTGCGTCTTTGCGGAATATCGTT
>JASIGB010000963.1:0-6665 GCA_030045355.1 Bryobacteraceae bacterium | reverse complement strand
CCTGATGACGGTCGGTCCAAAGGCAGGGGCCGATATAATGAACGGATTTGGGAAGATCGCCTCGGTTGTAATCGAACTCCGGAGACGTTGGAACCATGTAGAGCGGCATGGTGCCCGCATGCGCGGAGACCGATTGACGGATCGGCGGCAATCCGAAACTGGCTCGGATTTCGTTAGCTCGTCCGCGAAATTTCCCTGAACCCATCTCGATCGCCTTGGCCAACAACTGGTATGCAAAACGGCTGTACCGGTTCCTGGCCTGCGGAAGGCCAAGCCCAAAAGGCGGCATGTCCGGTCCAGGAACCTTGCACGCGAAGTAGCACGAGACCGCCAGCGGAATGCCCGTCTTCTCATACAGAATCAGTACCGGTCCCCATACCGTCGGATCGCAAACGAGAGCGTCGGGCTTCCACTGCCGAAGAATAGGCATCAGGTCTTCCACTTGATCTGGTATGGTGTCGAGCAGCCAGCGGCGCATGAACGTCGCAAAATTAGTTCCCTGGCGCCAATGGATAAACCCGGACTGTTCCTCAAATAACAGTTTCCAGAGTGCGTCCTCGTCGAGTTTCCGGAACGGAAAATAGGGAACTCCCTCGCGTTCCAGAGGACCGGCGCCTTTTGACCCTGTATAGAACGCACACTCGTGTCCCTGTTCGCGGAGCGCTTGCGCGATCGTCAGGTGGGGCAAAACGTGACCGGGAAAGGGCCACGTGGTGAACAGGAAGCGGCTCATCGACTGAAGGTGCATCGATGATAGCAGCGGCTACTGAAGCTTTCAATCGCCTTTGTGTTCGTCGATACTAGGAAAACCTGACTTAGTCAGTAGGTGAAGTCGATTCAGAGCTTAGTACGGTCAGTACTGGCGAAGCACCATAGGACCTACCGCAGTATCAGCGTCTTGACAGTCCCATAAGTGAACTTTAGAATGAAGCTTCTCAAGGCAGTATAAGGAGGTAACTCGCCGAGAATCCTATAGCCATCCCTTCCGCTGGCATCTGTAAGTGCAAGTAGCGGTGACCATTTTTGGCGGAGAGGCGAGCGGGGATGACCGGGGGTCTCTTGCCGGGCTAAGTAGGCCGGTTCAGGCTGCGTAATTTGCGTTTGTTTTCAGGCTTAGCCCAGTCGCCAAACGAGCATACTGCAAACGCAAGCGGGGTAAGCGGACGCACTTCTTGTGTCCACGGAGGGACAGGTATGCAAGTGCATCGCGAGAGCGGGGACGGTAAAGCTTTCGGTTTCATTCTGGCGAACGTTGCGGGTTGGCTGGACCCGGGCATAGGTATTGCGGCCAGCCGCAGCGGTGCAATCGGACTCCTCAACTGCGAAGGCATCGCCGATCCCGCCGGGATTGATGCCGCGCTTCAGCGCCTTCGCAAACACGCGCGTGGGCAATTCGGATTGAAGCTTGAAGCGGAATGGTCGGGGACCACCGCGCTTCTGGAGCGACTGGATCGGGTTCACCTTTTGGTCCTGGTCCCTGGCGACGCAACGCGGAAGAAGCTGGCCGCGATGGTGAAGTTGGCCAACGCCCGCGCCGACAAGGTCCTGGTCGAAGTCTGCAACGAAGAGCAGGCCGCCCGCGTCGAGTCCCTCGCCGTGGATGGGCTCATCGCAAAAGGCCAGGAAGCCGGTGGCGCGATTGGCGAAGAGACCGCGTTCATCCTTCTGCAGCGCCTTCTCGATCGATGCGGACTACCGGTGTGGGCTCACGGCGGCATCGGAATGCACTCCGCCGCGGCATGCTTCATCGCCGGCGCGGCCGGTGCCGTGCTCGATAGCCAGCTTTTGTTGACCTCCGATTCCTCGCTGCCCCCCCGCGTCCGCGCCGTGGTAGAGCGCTGCGAGGGAGACGACACCGTGATCGTCGGGCGCGAAGTGGGTTTCGCCTATCGCGGCTGGCGGCGTCAACGGTCGCCGGGCTTGGAGGCGCTGCAAACGAAGGAAGCCGAGGTTGCCGGCCGTCCCGGCGCCGAAACTCGATCCGAATGGCGAGAAGCCTTGCGCAGTCAGATCGACTGGCGCAGTCTCGACTCCGTCCTTCCCATGGGGCAGGACGCTGCACTCGCCGCACCGCTCGCTGGGCGCTTCTCTACCATCTCGGCCCTGGTGGCCGGACTGCGTGAGTCCGTTGCCAAGCACGTCGTGGCGGCGCAGAAGAGCTCGCCGCTTGCTCCCGGCTCGGCGCTGGCGCGGTCGCACGGAACGGAATTCCCGATTCTCCAAGGGCCGATGACGCGCGTCAGCGACACGGCCGCGTTCGCAGACTCCGTCGCCGAGGGCGGAGCCCTGCCGTTCCTGGCGCTCGCGCTATTGCGCGGCCCGCAAGTGCGCGAGCTGCTGGTGGAGACTCGAAAGACGCTAGGCGCGAAGCCCTGGGGTGTGGGCATTCTGGGCTTCGTTCCCGCCGAGCTGCGCACCGAACAGATGGCAGTGGTGAGCGAAATCTGCCCGCCCTTCGCCATCATCGCCGGTGGCCGGCCGGACCAGGCCGCGAGCATCGAGAAGAAAGGGACCATCTGCTATCTGCACGTACCTTCGCCCAAATTGCTTGAAGTCTTCATTCGTGACGGCGCGCGTCGGTTCATTTTTGAAGGCCTGGAATGCGGCGGCCACATCGGACCGCGCACCAGCTTCGTGCTGTGGGAAAGCATGATCGACACGGTGCAGCGCGCCATCGATGCGGGCGCCCCCGCGGCCGAATTCCACATGGTGTTCGCGGGCGGTATTCATGACGCCCGATCTGCCGCGATGGTGGCGGCCATGGCCGGTCCGCTGGCCGAACAGGGCGTCGCAATCGGTGTGCTGATGGGCACGGCGTACCTGTTTACTGAAGAAGCAGTGCGCGGCGCCGCGATCGTCGAGACGTTCCAGGAAGAAGCCAAGCGTTGCTCGAAGACCGTCATTCTCGAAACAGGACCCGGGCACGCAACGCGCTGCGCCGATACCCATTTCTATACTGCGTTCCTGGAGGCCAAACGGAAACTCGCGGCCGAAGGGAAATCGCACGACGAAATTCGCGGCGAACTCGAACAGTTGAATCTCGGAAGGCTCCGCGTGGCGAGCAAAGGCATCGTTCGCGAACAGGGACCCAACGGTCAGGCCGCGTACCGGCAGGTTTCGGTCGCCGAACAGCTCGATCAAGGCATGTACATGATCGGGCAACTGGCGTCCTTGCGCAACGAGGTCACCACCGTTCGCAGCCTGCACCAGACCGTCGCGCAGGGCGGCGAAAGCTGGCTGCAATCAGCGGGCATCACTGCTGAAACGCCAGCCGATGATCTCGGCCCCATCGCGCCCTGCGACATCGCCATCGTCGGTATGTCGTGCGTGCTGCCCAAGGCGCCCGACGTCACAACGTTTTGGGCCAACATGGTAAATAAGGTCGATGCGATCAGCGACGTGCCTTCGGATCGCTTCAATATCGACCTGTATTACGATCCCGACCGTAAGGCTCGCGACAAGATTTATTCCCGCTGGGGCGGCTTCATCAACGACGTACCGTTCGAACCGCTGCGCTACGGGATTCCTCCGACGGCGCTCAGTTCGATCGACCCGATGCAGTTGCTTTCGCTCATCGTCGTGGATCGCGCGCTCGACGACGCCGGGTATCGCACTCGCGAATTTCCGCGCCAGAAGACGTCGGTGATCTTCGGCACCAGCGGCGGCCTGGGCGATCTGGGCGGCCACTACGCCGTGCGCTCGGCCCTGTCCGAATTTCTTTCCGAAGTTCCCGCGGGACTGCTCGAACAGCTTCCGGAATGGACCGAAGATTCTTTCGCCGGCCTGCTTCCCAACGTAGCCGCCGGCCGCGTGGCCAATCGCTTCAACCTGGGCGGCGTGAACTTCACCGTCGATGCCGCCTGCGCGTCGTCGATGGCAGCGGTCTACATCGCGGCGCGGGAATTGACCACCCGCTCGAGCGACATGGTGATCGTGGGCGGCGTGGATACGGTCCAAAGCCCCTTCTGCTTCCTGTGTTTCAGCAAGGCGCAGGCACTTTCGCCGCGCGGGCGCTGCCGGCCTTTCGACGAAAGCGCCGACGGGATCGCGATCAGCGAAGGCATCACCGTTCTGGTGATGAAGCGCCTGGAGGACGCCGAGCGCGATGGCGACCGCATTTACTCCGTCATCAAAGGCATCAGCGGGTCGAGCGATGGACGCGGCCGCAGCATGACCGCGCCGCGCCGCGAAGGCCAGACGCTGGTGCTGCGGCGAGCCTACCGGCAAGCCGGATTTTCTGCTTCCAGCGTCGGCATGATGGAAGCGCACGGCACCGGGACCGTGGCGGGCGACACCACGGAAATGGGGTCACTATCCGAGGTTCTGGTGGAAGAGGGCGCGGCGGAGCATAGCTGCGCCGTGGGATCCGTCAAGAGCCTGGTGGGGCATACCAAGGCCGCGGCCGGAGTGACGGGGCTGATGCGCGTGGCCCTGTCGCTGTATCACAAGGTTCTCCCTCCTACGCTGCACGTGGAGAAGCCGAACGCAAAATTGACCGAGCCGGGCTCTCCGCTGTTCGTGCTATCGGAGGCGCAGCCCTGGCTTCCCGCGATCGATGTGCCGCGCCGCGCGGGCGCCAGTTCCTTCGGTTTCGGCGGCACGAATTTCCATGCCGTTCTCGAAGAATATCGGGGCGAGTTTCGCAGCGTCGAGGATCGCGTGAGCGCCGCCTGGCCGGTTGAGCTTCTGGTATGGAACGCCGCTTCGGCTGGCGCTCTCGATACGTCGCTCGCGCTGCTCGAGAGCAAATTGCAAAGCGGCGCGCGGCCAGAACTGCGCGATTTAGCCGCGGCGTTGTGCAGGCGCGCTGCTTCCGGCGGTTCCGGAGCGGCGCGGCTGGCGCTGGTGGCCGCCTCGCTCGATGATCTTCAGGCCAAAATCGCAACCGTCCGCGAAGCGATCAAGGCGGGCGCGTCGCGATTCGATCAGCCGTCAATTTATCTCGAGACCGCGCCGGCGGAAGCGCAGCCCATCGCATTCCTGTTCCCCGGGCAAGGCTCGCAATCGCCGGACATGCTGCGCGACCTGGCGTTATACTTCCCCGAATTTCGCGCCGCGCTCGAAGTGGCTGATCGCGTGGTGGACGGACTTCCCCAGCGATTGTCGAAGTTCATTTATCCGCCCACGGCCTTCACGCCGGACGCCAAGAAAGAGCAGATGCGTGCCATCACCGACACCAGCGTGGCGCAGCCCGCTCTGGCCGCGGTGGAAATCGCACTCACGCGCTTGCTCCAGAGATTGGGCGTCCAACCGGCGATGACTGCCGGGCACAGCTTCGGCGAATATGTCGCGCTGTGTGCCGCGGGCGTCTTCTCCGAAGAAGCCTTGTTCCGGCTGGCTCAGGCGCGCGGCCGCGCGATGAAGGAAGCGAACGTCATCGAGCCGGGCGGCATGATCGCGGCCGAAGCGACTGCCGAAAACGTCGCCGCCGCGCTCGGAGAGCTGGATCGCATCAGCATTGCCAATTACAACAGCCCGCGCCAGACCGTTCTGGCCGGTCCGGTGGACCTGCTCGATTCCGTCATTCAGAAGCTTAAAGCCGCGAGGATCGCCGCCGTGAGGCTTCCTGTAGCCTGCGCGTTTCACTCGCCACTCGTGGAAGGGGCACGCGGCAAGCTGGCCACCGCGCTCGCGAGCGAAACATTTTTGACGCCGTGCGTACCGGCGTTTTCGAATACGCTCGGTAAGCAATATTCGTCCGACCCAGCCGCAATCGCTGCGGTTCTGACGGACCACGTGATCCGGCCGGTCCGTTTTATAGACCAGGTTCGCGCCATGTTCGATCAGGGCGCGCGCATCTTTCTCGAAGTGGGTCCCAAGGGTGTGCTTTCCAATCTGTCGCGCCAGATTTTCGACGGCGAGGGCGCGGTGACGCTGCAAGTTGACGCGAGCGGCAAGAACGGCCTGGTGTCGTTCCTGCAAGCCCTGGCGCAATTAACCGTGCGCGGCGTATCCGTGGATACGGCCGAGCTGTTCCGCGGACGGTCGGCCGGCGCGCTGAGCATCGAGCAGTTGAAGCCAGTTGTGCTGGGAGGTTCGCAGTGGCTGGTGAACGGCGGACGCGCGTATCAAGTATCGCGGCCAGCGCTGCCCATTCAGCCCGTGCAAGTGGTGCGAACGCTGGAGGTGGAAAAGGTCGTGGAGGTGCAAAAGCTCGTGGAAGTTCCCGTACCCACACCCGTAGCCAACGGTGTTTCCCCGGCAGCCCCTGTCGCGCCCGCCGTCACTGCGGACGCTCTCATGGCGCCATTCCAACAACTGATGGGTCAATTCCTGGAGACGCAGACCGCCATCATGCTAGCGTATTTGGAGGGTTCGGGCGCACCGATGCAGGCGCCGTTCGCCGCACAGACGACATTTGCGCCGCCAGTGGAGCCTCCGCTGCGGGTTTCCGCGCCGCAGCCGGTTGCCCAACCCACCGCTGCCTTACCCCCGGTTCCCGCGCCACCTGCACCGGTCCCGGCGCCAGTTGTCCAGAAGCCCGCCCCTGCACCCGTAACCGACACCGCAGCTTCCGTGCGCGACGTGCTCGCCCGCGACGTTTTAGGCGAAGTGGTGCGCATCGCGAGCGAGCGCACCGGATACCCGGCCGAAATCCTGGATGTGAACGCGAGCATCGAAGCCGACCTCGGCATCGATTCCATCAAGCGCGTCGAGATTTTAAG
>JASIGB010000962.1:0-5728 GCA_030045355.1 Bryobacteraceae bacterium | reverse complement strand
CGGGCCCACACGATGCGCGCCGCGTCGATATCGGCGCGGTTATAAACCCATTCCTGGAACACGTCGTGATCGGGTGAGTAGCGCACCAGTACCAAGTGACGCCCAGGCAGCGCTTCCAACTGCCGCACGATGTTGTGATAGGGCTGCGCCATGGGCGGAGCGTATTCGCCGTCAGCGAACAGCTTCCAGACGTCGCGGCCGAACTGCACCGGAATCAACGCCAGGAGCACCGCCGCGAGCGCGATACCCACCGGTCTCGAATTCGGGCGCCAGCGGCGCAACCGGTCCACCGATTGCAGGCATCGCAAATAGATCAGCGGCATGATCGCCGCGGCGTAGTGGTATTGAAACCCGACTACGGGGAGAAGCGAAAGCAAACCACCGCCCAGTAACAGCACGCCTGCGCGCTCGCGAGGCGTGTGGAGCGGATAAGGCCAGATCAGCGTGGGAATAAACAGCGGATAAAAGCAAAAAAAGAACCCATACATCGCGGCGAGTTTCACCAGGTACGACGAAACCACGTTCTGGCGCATCTGGCGCACCTGATCAACATTCACCTGGCTCCAAAAACGCCGCATGACGGCATGGCGATACACGGGCTCCGGATTGTCGCGCGACCAGACGAAGTTATTGGCCACCACGTACTGCCGCTCGTGAAGCTGGTAAGGCAATTCCAAGGCATTTCCTGTGACGCGCCAGTTGAAATACAGCATAAACGCGGCTGTGGGAACCAGGACCGCGGCTGCCGGCAGCGCGAGGCGCACCCAAGAAGACCGGCGCGTCCAGAGAATCACCGCGGCCGATAACAGCCCCAACGCCGCTGCGTCGTACGGCCGCGAATTGAGCAGGACCGCGAGGCCCGCGGCCCAGGTGATGGCGTGCCGGTAGGCCCTCTCGAACGCGATGCGCGGCACCGCACCCAGCAACAGGGCGCCACCGATCGCCGGCACCGCGCCGCCCCAGTAGGAATTCATCCAATAGCTCAAGATTCCCAGGCGCAGTGCGACCAACAACCCGCCGATCAGGGCCAGTCCCGGGGTGGTCCAGCCTTCCAGCATCCAGCAAACGGCCGCGCACATCAACCCCGCGCTGATCCAAACGCCGATCCAAGGCTGGCCGAAGAACCGTTCGCCCAACGCCAGCACCAACCCCTGCATGGGAGGATATTTCGAAGCGTAAGTGGGCTGCTGGATGACATGGAACGACTCGAAGTGTTGCCAAAACGGATGCGGCGGATTCGTCAACCGGCCGGAAGCGTAGGTATCGCCAGCCAACAGATAGCTGAATTCGTCGTGAACGGCGGGCATGGGCACGTGCAGTACGGGAAGCAGCGCGGCCCGGACGCCGATCGTGAACAGAAAGACAGTGGTGCAGGCCAGGAATGGCCGATGGCCCATGATCTTAGATCGGCAGCTAAGGGGTTTACTTCAGACTACCGAATCGGATCGCCGGTTCCGGGACGGGTTCAGGAGAGTTTCCCTCTCGGCTAGGCGCGCCCGGCACGTTTCACAGCGCAGCAGGTGCTCGCGAACCTCGATCACCTCGGAAACCGAAAGCCCTTTGCCGACGGCGTAGAGCGAGAGCGTGTCCTCACTCAGGTGTTGCTGCCGGTCGGGGGCAGGCCGAACCAATTCGTCGATGCGGATGCCGGCCTGAAAGACGCCGGAAACGGCGCGGCAGTAGCGCACCTCGCCGAAAATGACGTTGTGCTGCAGTTTCACCTTAACCTCTTCGCCGCGGTGTATGCGGCGGGGCAGTTCGATCCGCAGCCCCGAACGCGACACGTCCAGGATAGTCCCGTAGATCGGTTCGCGCGGACCATATAGCAGCTCGAGCTCGGCGGGTTCCTGGGCCGGATAACGGGCTTCACGGCGCCGGTCCTGGGAGAGAACTTCGGCCGGCGGCTCGGAATGGATCTTCTCGGAATCGATTTTCAGAGAATGGCTGGTGTCTGCCCGGTTTATCTCAATGTGGTTCGGCAACGGAAACCAACTTCCTACCCGATCGACATCGGGTCAGAATTCCCTCTGCATTTTAAAATTCCCTAAGCATTTAAGATACAATTATCGGACGGAAGTTTCTCGTCGCCACTCCTATAGGTGTGTTTCTAAGGTCCGGGCAGGTGAAAACCGGAGGGATAAGTAGAGGCAGCCCGTCACAGCCGGACGGCAATCAGGCTCCGGGCTCTGAGGCCTCAAATCCGCCGTTCAGCCACTCTTCGGCGCGTTTTTCGAGCGCGATCCGTACCAGTTGGCTGCGTGTGCGGACACCCGTCTTGTCGAACAATTGTTGCATCACGGCTTTGATGGCGCCTTCGGAAGCCTGCAACCGCGCCGCAATTTCCTTGTTGGTGAGCCCCTCGAAGACGCCTTGCAGGACCGTCCGCTCGCGCTCGGTCAGCGATTGGGAGCTGCGCTGCTCCTCGGATTTTCGCGTGGCGCCGGCAATCAGCGAACGCATGGCCCGCGGGTCGAGCCACGGCTCCCCCGCCATCACGCGATGGATGGCATCCACCAGTTGGGCCGGAGAGCTGTGCTTGAGGAAAATGCCTTCCGATCCGCTTTCGAGCACGCGCACCGTGGCGGCATCGCTCATCCCGGCCGTGACCATGAGGACATGTCCTGGGAAGCCCTGGCCGCGAATTGCTTCCAAAGCCGCAGTTCCCTGCTCCTCCCCCAGGTCGTAATCGAGCAGGATGATATCGGGCCTCTCGCTCGCCCGTTCGTGGGCAATGAGGGGCAGCGCTTCGGCCACTGTGGCACAGGAGCCCACCATGCGGAAGCCGGGCTCACTCTGCAATAACCGGCTGAGGCTTTCCCGGAACAGACTGTGATCGTCCACCAGCAGAATCCGGACTTCCTGGGCCATGGCTCTCTTTCAGGGTAGCGGTTGGGGCCAGCGCGAGTTCGACCACGAACGTCGAGCCGCCCGCGCCGCCCCCGCGGGGAGGGGGTTGGTAGCGCAAGTCGCCGCCGAAGGAGCGCAGCAGCGCGCGCGACAGATAAACGCCCAGGCCGGTGGATTGCGCGCCCGGCTGGAAGGGGCGGAAAAGATGCTCCGGATGGAGCACGCCGCCGCCGGTGTCTTGGACATAAACCGCCACGCGCCCGTCGGCGGCACGAGCGGCAATCCGCAGCAGGCGCGAAGGCCGGTCCAGCATGGCGCGCTGGCTGTTCTTGGTGAGATTGAGGAACACCTGCATCAGGCTTTGGCGGTCCGCCCACACCGGTGGAAGGCCGGGCGCGATCTCCCAGCGTACCTCGATGCCGTCTTCCCGCAGGGCGGGCTCGATCACGATGCGCAATTCCTCGAGCAGCGCCGCGAGATCAACCCGCGCGGCCGGATACGGCGTCTGGCGCAGCTCGAGCGCGGCAATCTTTTCGAGCGTCTGAATCAGCGTGCCCAGCGCCTCGAAATCGTTGTTGTGCGCGAGCGCGCTGTGGCGCGCCAGATTCTCGTGCACCAGCGCAATGGCGCCGCAGACATTGCGCACCTCGTGCGAAACCGCGCCTACCAGGATGCGCGAGGCCGCGAGCAACTGGTGCAGGCTGTACTCTTCGCGATTGCGCAGATCCTCGGAAGTATCCACTACCATGGCGGCCAGCCGCGGCCCCACGCTGGTGCGGTAGGTGGAGAACCAGATATCGGCCAAAAAAGCTTCGCCGTCCTCGCGCTGGCCGCGGCCCTGCATTACCGTCCGGAACGAGGGGCGGTTGGTTTCGAGCGACGGAACATTGACCAGCGAGGGAAGATACTGGCGTATGGGACGCCCCGCGAGCTTTCCCGAATCCATGCCGAACAACCGGTGGGCGGCGTCATTGGCTTGCAACACGGTTCCGTCCGCGTCGGCGGTGAAAATCGCCACCGGGCTCGAGTCCACCAGCACTTTCAACTGCTCTTCCGCGGCGCGGCGCGCTTCGCTTTCCGATTCGATCTGCTTTAGGTGCCCGAGCGCGGACTGCCGGCTGCGGACCACTTCATAGACGAACAGCCCCATGCCCAGGAACGCCGCGAACACCAGAATGTCGCGTGGAATCCCGGTGCTGGGGCGCCACTCGAAGGAATCGAAAAGCTCCGCCAGAAAGGTGCAGAAAGCCGCTACGCCGACGATCTGCCAGCGCTTCAAAACGCTGCCGACCATCAGCATGGGGAACAGGTAGAGAAAGCCCAGCGTGACTTCCTGGTCAGCTAGCCAGTCGGCAATCGCGATCGCGGCAATGAGCAGTCCGGCTTTGAGCAAGACCGACTTAGGACCGCCACGGAGAAAGAACGAAAGCATCGGGATGCGCGCTGGATCGCTACCCTATAGTGTAGATCTAAGAATTCTGCCAGCGCCTGGGCTCCCTACCCCATTCTGTAGAGGCCCCTCTAATCCGTTGAGAAATACGAGAATTTAGCGCAGCAGGCTCCCGGCGGGCGCGATTCACATGGTTTGCGAATTGCAGGTTACCAAGCCAAGTGCGGGTGAAAACTGTTCAAGTGGCCATCCCCGATCCCGCGTATGCGGATTCCGTTCGTAATCTGTTAATTCAGGACGTCCGGCACCAGATCCACTTGGTGGAGAGGCCGAATTTCGATCTCCCCGGCGTCATCATTATGGACGCGCTGTGCGTCAACAGCTTTCCGACGGTGGCGAAGGAACAGAAGCGGTTGCTGGTGATGGCGCATAAAGAGCGCGACGATTTGTCCAAACTCTGGGATGCGGGGGTCAGGCACGTGCTGTTTTATGAAGATCCTCCGCGGTTGCTGGCCATACAGGTGCTCGGCATCGAGCTGAGTCTGGCGGCCAACGGGACGGGCGCGGGTTGAGTCATTTCACCCACTGGGGTCTATTCCACCACCTTTCCGGCCAAGCGCCGATATACAAATGTCGAGTAGAGCGCTGCCAAAATCATCCCCGGAATCCACCAAGCCAAGCCGATGTAAAGCCCATACTCGGCAGCGGAAGCGTTGAAGATGGTCAGACCGGCGTTGGCTGCGACGTTGGACGGCAGAACATAAGGGAAAACCCCAAAGGCCGCGCTAGTCAGCATGCCGACCAGGTACAGGCACGAACCGAGGAACGCCGCCATGTCGCGAGAATGAGAGCCGTACAACTTCATGCCTGCCAGTCCGCACAATGCGAGCAAGGGGAACACGTATCCCCACGGATGCGCCGAGAACTGTTCGCCCAGGTGCGGCTGAAGCTCGAAACTTACCAAGGTGATCAGGGCCGTGAATACCAACACCGCCCACCAAATTCTTGCTCCCAGCGCGCGGGCGCGTTGTTGCAGATCGCCTAAGGTTCGCGACGCCACCCAATAGCAACCATGCGCCGTGAGCGCGACAAACGAGGCTGCGCCGATCGCGAGTGTGTACCAGTCCACGATGCCCGCATTCTTGCCGGGCTGGAAATCGGTCCACAGCGGAAGGAAAAAATATCCGTCGGAGCCGAGCGGAACGCCGCGCACCACGTTGCCTAATGCGGCGCCGAACAACAACGCCAGCAGGGCGCTCGAACCGCCGAAAATCAGATCCCAAAATGGGCCCCAGATCGGGCTCGCGATATGGCTGCGGAACTCGATCGAAATTCCGCGCAGGATCAGCAGCCACAGCACCATCATGAGCGCCAGATAGAATCCGCTGAACGCGGCCGAGTACAACGCTGGAAACGCGAAGTAGAGCGTACCACCGCCGGCCAGCAGCCACACCTCATTGCCGTCCCACACCGGGCCGATAGAGCGTAGGA
>JASIGB010000961.1:0-2751 GCA_030045355.1 Bryobacteraceae bacterium | reverse complement strand
GGCCTGCAAATGCTCTACCGATTTGGGCACGGCGGCCACCTGACTTACTTCCTGGGCGAGATCCGGTCGCACGCCACGCCGCTCTATTTTCCGCTTGGATTTCTAGTGAAGATGCCGATCGCGACGCTGGCAATGTGCGCTTGGTCGGCGATTCTAGTGGTATTGCGCCGGACGCCGTTCGATCGCGGCCTCGCGTCGCTCGCGGCCGCGGCCGCACTGATCTTTGCCATGGGCATCGCATCGCCTCTCGATATCGGCTTTCGTCATGTGATGCCGATGTTCCCGTTCTTGTTCGTCTTCTGCGGCGCGGTGATTGCATCGCGCCCGAGCCGCATGCGCTGGACTGCCTCCTGCGCGCTGCTCATACTGTTAGCCGTCGAGACGCTTGCGTACACTCCGAATTTCGTTCCGTTTTTCAACTTGGCCGCCGGCGGCGCGCGCGCCGGCCATCGCTATCTGCTCGACTCGAACCTCGATTGGGGACAGGATTTGAACCGCCTCGCTGCGTGGTCGGCCGCCAATCATCCGCGGCGTCTTTGCCTGAGCTATTTCGGTTCCGTGGACTTAGACGCATACTTACCCGGTGTGGTGCCAGTGGAGAGGGGATCGGAGATTGCGCGCTTCGGTTGCGACGTCATCGCGATTAGCCAGGAGAACATGTATGGGATTCCCGGGGATTTGTTCCGCGATCTGCGTGCGCGGCGATCCGACACCATGGTAGGCATGCTGTATATTTACCGGCTTCATTGAAAGCCCACTTAAATCAAGCGCGCGCTAATCGCAACGAAACCCATTCGGCGGCTTGACATACTTGGCTTTGAAGGTGCTTCGAATTTTCGCTGATCGGGAAATATGACGATGAAGTTGCTGGACATGCGTAGATTCCGCCACCAGTCTCCAGACCAGTGGACGACCTGAACCTGGCCAAATATGGCCTTTTCGCACTCACCTGCCCCGGAACATTCCTCGGCCGAAACATCAATCCACTTGTTCGGGTACATTTGGAGGCCGAGTTGGCCGAAGATGCTGAAATGAATCGGCGGCTTCATCCGCGGTCCTCGAAGGCTCTTAAGTTCAAGAACGTACATGTAAGCGGGATCGCACCTGGGGTGCAGGACGCCGATCGCATCGCTGCCGAACATGGGTGCGCAGGCCGACCAAAGTGCGCAGAGCACGCCAACGGTTCGTGCTAAGGACCGTCGAAGCATAATGGAAGCCTTCCGAAGCATACATCGGCTGTCACGGGATTTGGCGTTATCCTGAGGTCTGGATGCCCGCCGCAACCGACGCCAAGCAGCCTTCTAAACAGCCCAAGCCAGGCGCCAAGCACCGTCCCCGGCTGTTTTTGATCGATAGCTATGGCTTCATTTTTCGCGCCTATCACGCTCGCGCGCGAAGCGCCGCGCCGCCCATGCGGACCACCACCGGCCTTTCTACCGAAGCCGTCTACATCTTCCACAACATGGTCCGCAAGCTGCGCGCGGCGTATCAGCCGGAGTACATCGCGGCGGTGTTTGAATCCGGCAAAACCTTTCGCGACGAAGTCTACGCCGAGTACAAAGCCAATCGCACCGAGATGCCGCCGGACCTGGGCGAGCAGATCCCCTACATTCGCCGGCTGCTCGAAGCGATGCGCATCCCGCTGCTGCAGTACGAAGGGTTCGAGGCCGACGATGTGATCGGCGCTATGGCGCGGCGTGCCAGCGAAGACTATGACGTCGTGATCGTGTCGTCCGACAAGGACATGCTGCAGCTAGTCAATGATCGCGTGCACATGTACAACCCGGTGAAGGAGAACGTCTGGTACGATCCGGCCGAGGCCGAGCAGTACATGGGCGTGAAGCCGGAGCAAGTCGCCGATCTGCTGGCGCTCATGGGCGATTCGATTGACAACATTCCGGGTGCGCCGGGCATCGGCGAAAAGGGCGCGCAAAGCCTGATCGCGCGGTTCGGATCGGTGGAAGGCGCGCTCGAACACGCCGCCGAAGTGGAGCGCAAAACTTATCGTGAGAGTTTGCAGAACAACCGCGAGAAAATTCTGCTCAGCAAGCGCCTGGCGACCATCGACACCACTGTCCCGGTTCAGTTCGATATGGCCGCGCTTACGGCGCAGGAGCCGGACATCGCGGAGCTGAAGAAAATCTACAAGGAGCTCGAGTTCTATAGCCTGCTCAAAGAGCTGGGTCCCACCGAAGATGCGCACACGCGCGATTACGCGGTCCTCACTACGCGCGAGGAAGCAACTGCGTACGGCGCGAGCCTCGCCAAGCTGGATCCAGCGAAACCGATCGCGTTCGCGGTTGAGTCTACGGCCGATGGCGATCTGCCGTTGACCATGCTGGGCGTTTCGTATGAGCCGGGAGTCGCGCGGGCGCTCTCGATCGATTTCATCGATGCGGTGAAATCGATTTTGGAAGACGAGCAGCGCCCCAAGGTCGCGCATGACGCAAAAGCCGTCACGCTCGCGCTCGCCAAGCACGGCGTGGAAGCGCGCGGGTTCCGGCACGATGTGTTTCTCTACGCGTTCCTGCTGTGCGCCGACCCGGGCGGGTGTTCGCCCGAAGTTTTGGCCGAGCGATATCTGGATCGCAAGCTGGGCGCCGCGGCCGAGCAGCA
Organism: Bryobacteraceae bacterium; assembly: GCA_030045355.1. Lineage (GTDB taxonomy): Bacteria > Acidobacteriota > Terriglobia > Bryobacterales > Bryobacteraceae > Palsa-89. Next base: position 135 of record JASIGB010000961.1, on the reverse strand, counting down.
TGCCGACCTCGCCATGACGCTGGCCGAACGCCTGGCGCCGGAGATCGACGAACAGGGTTTTCGAAAACTGTATGAGACCATCGATCTGCCGCTCGCGGGAGTGCTGGCGCGCATGGAGCAGACGGGCATTCGCGT
>JASIGB010000960.1:0-5581 GCA_030045355.1 Bryobacteraceae bacterium | reverse complement strand
CGACCAGGCGGCGATCGACAACGCCAAGTTGAACCTGGTTTATTGCCACATCACGTCGCCGATCAACGGACGAGTGGGTTTGCGTTTGGTGGATCCGGGCAACATCGTACAGGCCAATTCGACCAACGGGTTGGTGGTGATCACCCAGCTCGACCCCATTAGCGTCATCTTCACCGTGGGCGAGGACCAGCTTCCTCCGATTTTGCAGAGAATGCGCGGCGGTGAGGAACTGCCGGTTGAGGCTTGGGATCGCGCGCTGACGAACAAGTTGGAAGATGGCAAGCTGGAGACCATCGACAATCAGATCGACCCGACCACCGGCACCCTGAAGCTGCGTGCCATTTTCCCCAACCCGGACAACAAACTGTTCCCCAGCCAGTTCGTCAATGCGCGCCTGCTGGTGCAGCAGAAGCAGAACGTGACCTTGCTGCCCAACAACGCCATCCAACGCAATTCTCAAGGCACCTACGTGTGGACGGTGGGTGACGACCGTGCGGTGAGCGTCCATCCGGTCACCGTGGGAACCACCGAGGGCGATTTCTCGGAAATCACCTCGGGAATTGAGCCTGGCGACACAGTAGTGACGGTGGGCGTAGACCGGCTGGAAGAAGGTGGGAAGGTGAACGTGCAGTTGGCCGGCGAGGAGTCCAAATCCGGCGGGCGCGGCGGAGCGGGGAAATCCGCGGGCCGCAAATCACCGGGCGCGTCCGTCTCCACCTCTGCCGGCGAGAGCACGCTCCCAGGCGCCATTCCGCCCACCGGCGCGGTCCAGATCCCCGGCCGCGGCGTCAACCAAAGCAGATCGCACGGCGGACGTTCGCGCCGTTGAGTAGCAAGCCATGAATCCATCTCGGACGTTCATTGTCCGGCCCGTCGCCACGTCGCTGTTGATGGCAGGCATCCTGCTGGTGGGCGCGGTGGCGTATAAGCAGTTGCCGGTTTCGGCGCTGCCGCAGGTAGATTACCCGATCATTCAGGTCGTCACGGCTTATCCCGGAGCGAGCCCGGACGTGATGGCGTCGTCGGTGACGGCGCCGCTCGAGCGACAGCTCGGCGAGGTGCCCGGGCTGCAACAGATGACCTCCATCAGTTCCGACGGCAGTTCGGTGATCACGCTCGAATTCAACTTGAGCCTGAACATCGACGTCGCCGAGCAGGAGGTGCAGCAGTCCATCAACGCGTCCGGCACCTATCTGCCGGCCGATCTCCCGGTGCCGCCCATTTACAATAAGGTCAATCCGGCCGACACGCCTGTCCTGACCCTGGCTCTGACATCCACGGCGCTGCCGCTGTCCAAGGTGGAAGATCTGGCCGATACGCGCCTGGTGCCGAAGATCTCGCAGTTGCCGGGCGTGGGTCTGGTCAGCATCAGCGGCGGACAGAAGCCGGCCGTGCGCATTCAAGCCAATCCGACGGCCCTCGGATCCTACGGGCTGAACATGGAGGATCTGCGCAACGCCATCACGGCGGCCAATGTCAACCAAGCCAAGGGGAATTTCGACGGCCCGCACCAGGATTTTCAGATCGGCGCCAACGACCAGATGTTGTCGAGCGCCGACTACGCTTCGATGATCGTGGCCTATCGCAATAACGCGCCGGTGCGCGTGAGCGACGTAGCCAACGTGATTGACGACGTGGAGAACACACGGCAAGCGGCCTGGATGAACGAGTCGCCGGCCGTGATCGTGAACATCCAGCGGCAGCCGGGCGCCAACATCATTGCCGTAGTGGATCGCATCAAGGCGCTGCTGCCGCAGTTGGAGGCCACTTTGCCGTCGTCGATCGGCGTCAAGGTTCTTACCGACCGAACCACCACCATTCGCGCGTCGGTGGCGGACGTGCAGTTCGAGCTGATGCTGACCATCGGGCTGGTGGTTTTGGTGATTTTCCTTTTCCTGCGCAACCTTTCGGCCACTATTATTCCCAGCATCGCGGTGCCGTTGTCTCTGGTGGGCACGTTCGGCGTGATGTATCTGCTGGGCTACAGCCTCAACAACCTCTCGCTGATGGCGCTGACCATTTCGACCGGCTTCGTGGTGGACGACGCGATCGTGATGATCGAGAACATCTCGCGCTATCTGGAAGAAGGCAAGCGTCCCTTGCAGGCGGCGCTGCTCGGTTCCGAGCAGATCGGGTTCACCATTGTTTCGCTCACCGTTTCCTTGATCGCGGTGCTCATCCCGCTGTTGTTTATGGGCGATATCGTGGGCCGGCTGTTCCGCGAATTCGCCGTGACGCTGGCGGTGACGATCCTGGTTTCGGCCGTGGTTTCTCTCACGCTGACACCCATGATGTGCGCCAAGATTTTGAAGCATAAGCCGGAGCACGAGCAGGGCTGGTTTTACCGCGCGTCGGAGCATGGCTTCGACGCCGTGATCGCGCTCTACGGCCGGACGCTGCGCTGGGTGTTGCGGAACCAGCCGCTGACGCTGGCCGTGGCGGCGGCGACGCTGGTCTTCACGGTGGTCCTGTTCATCAAGATCCCCAAGGGCTTTTTCCCGGTGCAGGACACGGGCGTGATCCAGGGCGTTTCCGAAGCCGAGCAGACCGTTTCCTTCCAGGCCATGTCCCAGCGGCAGCAGGCGCTGGACAAGGTGGTGTTGCAGGACCCGGCGGTGGACAGCCTCTCATCGTTCATCGGCATCGACGGTACCAACACCACGCTGAACACTGGGCGCATTCAGATCAACCTGAAGCCGCTCGAGGAGCGCAAGATCAGCGCGAGCGACGTGATCCGGCGCTTGCAGCCGGAACTGGAGAAGGTGGCTGGAATCACGCTGTACATGCAGCCGGTGCAGGATCTCACGGTGGAGGATCGCGTCAGCCGTACGCAATACCAGTACACGCTCGAAGATCCTAACGCCGACGAGCTGAACTCCTTCGTAGTGAAGATGGCGGCGCGGCTGAAGGAAATTCCCGAGATCCGCGACGTGGCCACCGATCAGCAGGTGAACGGGCTGCGCGTGCGGCTGGTGTTCGACCGCGATACCGCCTCGCGGCTGGGCATCACGCCGTCGACCATCGACAATACGCTCTACGATGCCTACGGACAGCGCGAAGTGTCCACCATCTTCACGCAGCTCAACCAGTATCACGTGATTCTGGAGGTGAAACCCGGCTTCCATAACAATCCGGTGGACATGCGCAATCTGTTCATCCGCTCGGCTGCCGGAACCTTGGGAAGCGCGGGCTTGGTTTCGGGAGGGACGGCCAGCACGGCTGGATTTGGACCTTCCAGCCAGTCTGTAGCGCAGGAAACCGCCGGCCAGACCGTCGGCACGCCGGTGGGCGGTTCCTCGAGCGGCGCTTTCAGCGGCGGACCGGCGGCATCGTCGCTGGTTTTCCAAAATGGCGGCAGCCAGGTGCCGTTGAGCGCCTTCACGCACCTGGAGCAGCAGGCGGTTCCGATCACCGTGAATCACCAGGGGCAGTTTCCGGTGGTGACGCTGTCGTTCAATCTGGCGCCGGGCGCCTCGCTCGGCGACGCGGTGGACGACGTGAATCGGGTGAAGGACGAGCTGCAGATGCCGGCCAGCATCCAGGGCGCGTTTCAAGGCACGGCCGAAGCGTTTCGGGCGTCGCTCGCCAATGAGCCGATCTTGATTTTGGCCGCGCTGATCACGGTTTACATCGTGCTCGGCGTGCTGTATGAAAGCTACATTCACCCCATCACGATTCTTTCCACGCTGCCTTCGGCGGGCGTCGGCGCGCTGCTGGCGCTCTATATCTGCCATAACGACTTCAGCGTGATCGCGCTGATCGGCATCATCCTGCTGATTGGCATCGTCAAGAAAAACGGCATCATGATGATCGATTTCGCGCTCGATGCCGAGCGCAACCAGGGGATGCTGCCGCAAGAAGCCATTTATCAGGCGTGCCTGCTGCGCTTCCGCCCCATCATGATGACCACCATGGCGGCGCTGCTGGGCGGTTTGCCGCTCGCCCTCGGCACGGGCGTGGGGTCGGAGTTGCGGCGTCCGCTGGGGATCACGATGGTGGGCGGGCTGATCTTCAGCCAGCTTCTGACGCTGTACACGACGCCCGTGATTTATCTGTGGTTCGACCGGCTGGCGCACCGCAAGCGGCGCCAGGAAGCTATCGAGCCCGGCCTCGCGCCGGAGATGGGAGACTAATGCGCGGCGCCCCGGTATCCCTTGTCTCCCGCGTGTTTCCGGGCCGGAATACCAGGAGTACACGGAACACCAGGAATCCAGGGGCGACGCGTCGCCACGGCTAAGCCTGTATGAATATTTCCGAACCCTTTATCCGCCGGCCGGTAGCCACCACACTGCTCACCATCGCGATTGCGGCCGCGGGCGCGGTAGCGTACAACCTGCTCCCCGTGTCGCCTCTGCCGCAAGTGGATTTTCCGACCATCTCGGTGCAGGCCAGCCTGCCCGGGGCGAGTCCGGAAACCATGGCGTCCTCGGTGGCCACTCCGCTCGAGCGCCAGTTCGGGCGCATCGCCGCCGTGACGGAGATGACCTCCGCCAGTTCGCTCGGCGGCACGCAGATCACGCTGCAGTTCGAACTCAATCGCGACATCAATGCCGCGGCGCGCGACGTGGAGGCGGCCATCAACGCGGCGCGCGGGTATCTGCCCATCAACCTGCCCAATAATCCCACTTATCGCAAGGTCAACCCCGCCGACGCGCCGATTTTCCAGGTGGCGCTCACTTCCGACGTGCTGGACCGCGGGCAGCTTTACGACGCCGCGTCCACGGTCATCACGCAAAAAATTTCACAGATCAAGGGCGTGGGACAGGTGAACGCGCAGGGCGGCGCGCTTCCCGGCGTGCGCGTGGAGTTGAACCCCATGGCGCTGAACAAGTACGGCGTCGGGTTGGAGCAGGTTCACGGCGTGCTCTACAATGCCAACGCCAACCACCCCAAGGGCTTCTTTTCGGACGGATTCCACACCTGGGAGATCGGCGCCAACGACCAGATGTTCAAGGCCAAGGATTACCAGCCTCTGATCGTGGCGTATAACAACGGCGCTCCGGTGCGTCTATCCGATGTCGCCGACGTGGTTGATTCGGTGGAAGACATCCGCAATTTGGGCGTGGCCAACGGGAAGCCTTCGGTGAACGTCACCATCAACCGGCAACCGGGCGCCAACATTATCGATACCGTAGACGCCATTCGAGCCGCGCTGCCACAGCTCAAGGCGGCGCTGCCGCAGTCCGTGCATTGGACCGTCAGCCAGGATCAGACTGTGACCATCCGCGCCGCGGTGCGCGATATCGAACGGACGCTGGTGATATCGATTTTGCTGGTGGTGTTGGTGGTGTTTATTTTCCTGCGGAGCCCGCGCACTACGCTGATTCCGAGCGTGGCGGTCCCGGTATCGCTCGTGGCGACCTTCGGCGTGATGTATCTCTGCGGGTACAGCCTGGACAACCTGTCGCTCATGGCGCTGACCATTTCAACGGGCTTCGTGGTGGATGACGCCATCGTGGTGATCGAGAACATCACGCGGTATCTCGAAGAAGGCATGAAGCCGTTTGCCGCGGCGCTGCGCGGCGCGAAGGAAATCGGTCCGACCGTATTGACCATCAGCGTCTCGTTGGTGGCGGTCTTT
>JASIGB010000959.1:0-3658 GCA_030045355.1 Bryobacteraceae bacterium | reverse complement strand
CTGTCGATGATCGGCGGCGGCTTCCAGCTCACCGCCGGAAACTACGATCTGGCGATTCTCACGCAGTTGATCATCGGCGGCGTCTTCGGCGCCTTCGCCGGAACCTACCTGGCCGCCATCACTCCGCAGCGCGCGTTTCGCATCGTGCTCTCCCTCTGGCTCATCACGCTGGGCGTGCAACTGTGCTGGAGCGGCGTGCAACACCTCTAATCAGGCCGGGGGAACCGCACCCGAAACGCCGATCCGCGCCCCACTGCGCTTTCGGCTTCCAACTTCGCATGGTGCCGGTCCGCGATCCATTGCGCGATCGACAGCCCCAGTCCCGCGCCTCCCGCCTGCCGGTTGCGCGACTCGTCCACGCGGTAAAAACGCTCGAACACATGCGGCAGCGCCGTGTCCGGAATCCCGATGCCCGTATCGCGCACCGTGACCGCCGGTCCCGATGGATCGTGCGTCACTGAAACCGTAATACGGCCGCCAGCCGGCGTATATTTGACGGCGTTGTCCAGCAGCAGCAGCAGGAGCCGGCGCAACTCGGGGTCGTTGGCCTCCACATAAACGGGCTGTTCGGGGACTTCGGCCGATATTTCGAGCTGCCGGTCTCCCGCCAGAATCTGCCCCTGCGCGCAGATGTCGCGCACCAGCGGCGTCAGCTCCAGACGGTCCAGCGGGAGCGCCGCCAGGCCGGCATCGGCGCGCGCCAGGACCAGCAGGTCCTCGATTAGTCGCGCGGTCCGGTCCGACTCTTCAATAATCTGCCGCAGCGCCTCGCGATACGTCTCGGGCGATCTTTCACGCCGCAGCGTCAGCTCCGCGGTCGCGCGGATCAAGGTAACCGGCGTGCGCAGCTCGTGCGAGGCGTCGGCGGTGAATTTCCCCAGGCGCTTCACGGCAGCCTCCAGGCGCGCCAGCATGCCGTTCCAGGTTTCGGCTAGCCGGGCCAATTCGTCTCCTGCCGCGGGAACATCCAGGCGTTCCGATAGATTCTCAATCCCGATGGACTTCGCCGCGCGCGTGATCGCGTCCACCGGCCGGAGCGCCCGCCGGCTCATCCAATATCCGCCCAAAGAACCAATCAGCAATACTAGCGGAGCGGCCCACAGAAGAACGTCGCGCAGACGGCGCAGCGTCAGCTCGGTGCTTTCGAGCGGCGCGGCGACGCGAACTCGGAAACTCTGCCCCTGCACCTGGATATCGCGACTGAGCCAACGGTAATCGCGCGCATTCGCCGGCGCAGCTCCTTCGAGGGATGTCTCGCCGCGGGCGCCCCGGACTTCGATCCAGCGGCCTTCCGGCGCAGCCTCCGCGTATTCGGATAGTTCCTCACGCAAATGATCCGGGCGTCCCGGCTGGTATTCGCTCTGTAGAACCGTTGTGACACCCTGCATCTGCGCTTCGAGCGATTCATCGAGCGCCGCCCGCAGGCTGTACGTGATCACCACCCAGATGCCCGAGGCGAACAGCGCCAGGCCGGCGAGCAGAACGAGCGAATACCACAACGTCAACCGCGCGCCGATGGACCAGTGCCTCATGGCCCGTCCTTCGCGCGTAGGCAGTAACCAACGCCGCGCACCGTTTGGATCAGCTTGGTTTCAGCGCCCGTGTCTACCTTCTCGCGCAGCAGGCGGATGAACGCGTCCAGCGTGTTGCTGCGCACTTCGCTATCGAAGCCCCACACCGATTCGATCAGGTTTTCGCGCGTCACCACCCGGCCGGCACGCTTCATGAGCAGCTCCAGCAGCCCGAATTCGGTGCGCGTTAGCGCAATCTTTCTCCCGCCGCGCGAGACCTCCCGCGCCGACGGATTCAGCGCCAGGTCCGCCACCTGCAACACCGGCGGCTCGGCGATCGCTCCCCGCCGCGACACCGCCCGCAGCCGCGCCAGCAGCACTTCGAACGAAAACGGCTTCACCAGATAATCGTCGGCGCCCAGGTTGAGGCCTTCCACGATATCGTGCGTGGCGTCGCGCGCCGTCAGCATCAGGATCGGCGTTTGGTTATGCGCCGCTCGCAGTTTGCGCGCCACCGAGAAGCCGTCCATCCCCGGCAGCATCACATCCAGCACGATGGCATCGAACGGATGCGACTCGGCCATCGCCAGCCCCTCGCGCCCGTTGCCCGCTACCACCACGGAATGGCCTTCTTCCTCCAGGCCCTGCCGCAGCAGTTGGGCCATGCGCGGCTCGTCTTCCACTACCAGCACCTGCATGGTTTCTGCCTTCATGCTAGCGCCCGCACCTGAAGGTTTGCTGTAATTACCAAATGAGGCTCACAGCCGTTTACATGAAGGTGCCCCAGGGCTTCATCGCGTTTGTCGAAGAACTGCCAGGCGCGAACACCCAAGGAGATACGCTGGAGGAAGCCCGGGCGAACCTGAAGGAAGCAGTCGCGATGGTCTTGGAGGCCAATCGGGAATTGGCCGAGCAGTCGCTTCAGGGTTCTGATGTGATTCGAGAAACCCTCACACTTCCTGCCGTGTGAAACGGACGGGCCTCATCCATCACCTGGAACGGCACGGTTGCGAGCTTTTGCGCCAGGGCCGGAATCACGCGATCTACGTAAACCCACAGGTGCGGCGAACTTCGGCGGTCCCCGGCGGCACCGCGAGCTGAACGATTTCCTGGCCCGGAAAATCTGCGACGATCTTCAGGTCCCTCGCCCCTAGCGCCGCGCCCGGCCACGCTATTCACGCGCAGGCCCGCGCCGGGCCTGATTCATCGGATTTTCAGTTGAAAAGCATATGCTAGTGCGCGATGAGACTCAAGGTCGACCGATTTTCAGCGCTAGCCTTGATCCTGGCCCTACCATGGATGCCTGGCAGGGCAGCTGAACCCCAAGCAGCTCCCAGCGCCGCGCAAACCGCTCCCGTTACGTTGACGCTCAAGGATGCGGTGGAGCTGGCGCAGAAGAACGACCCCCAGTTCCTGGCCGCGCAAACCGACCAAGCGCTGGCAGCCGAGGACGTGCGCCAAGCCCGTGCCTCACGCTATCCCACCTTGAGCGATTCCACGCAATATTTAGGAACCCAGGGGAACGGCAAAACACCGGACGGAAGATTTGTTACCAACGATGGCGTGCACGTCTATCGCGAGTGGGGCGTGTTGCATCAGGACCTCAACGCGGGAGTCTTCCTGGGAACCGGGATAGACCGGGCGCGTACGGCCCAGGCCCTTGCGCGCGCCAGAGCCGAAGTGGCCCGGCGGGGCTTGGCTCCCACCGTGACGAAGGCCTACTACGGGCTGCTGATCGCTCAGCGCAAATACTCTACCGCCCAGCAGGCGGTCGATCAAGCCCAGCGCGCGCTGACCATCACCCAGGATTTGGAGCGCGGTGGTGAGGTGGCGCATAGCGACGTGGTAAAGTCCCAACTGCAGTTAAATCTCGGGCAGCAGGCGCTGGGCGAAGCGATGCTCGCCATCGAGACGTCGCGTTTGGACTTGGCGGTCTTGCTGTATCGCGATTTCAACCAAAACTTTTCGGTGGTGGACGATCTGGACCTCTCGCCCGCACTGCCGCCGCTCGCCGATGTCCAAGCGCTCGCCGGACGCGAAAATCCTACGCTCCGCGCCGCCATGGAAGCGCTGCGAGCCGCCAGGCTGGACATTTCGATCGCACGCCAGGCGTACCTGCCGGCGCTTTCGGCGGATTTCATCGAAGG
>JASIGB010000958.1:0-4433 GCA_030045355.1 Bryobacteraceae bacterium | reverse complement strand
TCGCAGGATCAGCGAAACCGCCGTCGCGAATACGCGGCCCAGGTAATGGCGGCTGGTTTTGCGGCGAACTTTGCGTCCCAGCAACTTGACCCGCGCGCCGAACACCATCTCGAGATCCGGCCGCGCGTCTAACACCGCCATGAATTCCTGAATGGCATCCAGCGGCGTAGCCAGGTCGGCATCCCAGTAGCCGGCGTATTGCGCGTTCCGATCCAGCGCGAAGTTCAAACCCACGCGGACGGCTTCGGCTTTGCCTCGATTTTGGGGTGAAGCCAGTACGAATACGCGGTCCTCGTGGCCGTTACGGAGGCTTTCCAGCCGCTCCAGGGTCTTGTCTCGGCTTCCATCGTCGACGAACACGAAACTGACCCCGGATTCCGAGAGAAATCGTTGAAATTGTTCCGCCGGCAGACGGAGTTCTTCGTTGTAGCAAGGCACAACGATCATCACAGATCGTTCATTCACCTTTCAGATCATAGCAAGCGAAAGTTGCCGAGCAAGCTTCAGCCAAGGCAGCCGAACACGCGAGCCGGAATTCCGGAGGGCGCCTCCCAATGGCGGGCGGCGACCGTCAGCCCCGCATCGCCGGCCTTGAGCAAGACGGCTGGTCTCATATTCTCACCGGTCGCGGCCGATGAGATCCTCGGGGTGTTCGATGGAAAAGATTCTTGTTCACCCTCCCCAAGGCATTCCACCCAGCCTTCTGAGGTTCTATCGCGCCAATTGCTTGGAAGCGCTGGCCGCCGCTAAGAGCGCTCTGGCACGAGCCGATCACGACAGCACTCGCGTTTTCGGCCATCGCCTCAAGGGTACGGGCGGCGCCTATGGCATTCCGGCCTTGACCGAAATCGGCGCGTGCATCGAAGAGGCGTCAGCACGCGACGACGATTTCCAAATCCAGCGCCAAGTGGCGTATTTGGAGGACTATCTGAATCGCATCGAGATCGCTGGCGGTTGACTGCTCGCAGGGCCAGCGAAGGGTTTGCCCGCTTTGACCATCCGCCGTATTCGCCCGCCGTCCGCCAGTAGCCGATATGTTCTGGAGGAGCCGGATTGCCGTGGAAGTCCTGATTGTAGAAGACAACGAGGGGCAATCGAAGTTGATGGTCTCTCTTTTAAAGGCGGCCCGGTACATTGCCCAAACCGCTGCCAGCACGGAAGAGGCGATGGAGCTTCTGCAGTGGTTTCATCCGCAGTTGATTCTCGTGGACCTTCAGATTCCGCGCATGGATGGTTTGGAATTCATCAAGCGCTTGCGTCTTGATGCGGCGCAACGCAAGACCGTGATCATTGCTCTCACTGCCTTCACCCATCATTCCGACCTCCAGAGGACCCGAGAAGCCGGATGCGACGGACATATTCCCAAGCCCTTGGACGCTGCCGTGTTCCTGCCTGTCATTCGAGAGTTCTCCAAGGGCCTTCGCTCCAGCGGTGCTTCCGACGATCCGGACTTTCTCGTTGAGCGGCGCGATTCCTTGCTTGGGGAAGGACGGGATCCAGGGGAGGCCATCTTGAAAGATCCCGGGTCCGGCAGGCCCAGTGACACAGAGGCGGTCCAGCGAGTGGGACTGGCCGGGCTTTCGCAGGAGGAAGCGCATCGGATTCGGAGCGCCGCGGAGCATTCTCACCCGCGGCTCGTTTTCGAGGACGTCGAAGGCGATTGGACGGTCCGGCAAACCGAATACGACGCGCTCATCGTCAATCACCGCGGGGGGCCGGGCTCCAGTCTGCCGATCGATCAGCTGGCCGTGCCGGCCGTCTTGATCACCTCGCGCGACTGGCTGCGGACGCTCTCCATGCTGCCCCCGCGTTCTTTCGATTTCCTGATCGCTCCCTGGGACGCGGACGAGGTTTTGCTGAGAGTGTTGCGGCTCATCGGCAGTGCCACGCAAGCCGCACTGGATGATGCATCCGAAAACCAGAAGAGACGCTCCCGCGTTCTGCTGGCCGACGACGATCCGAACGTGATCGCCCTGGTAAGGGAGGTGTTTCGGCAGTCTGACATCGAATGCGACGTCGCGTGCGATGGAGGCCAGGCTCTGGCCGCGCTGCGAGAGCGCATTCCCGATGTGATCGTACTCGACGTCGAGATGCCCGGCCTGGATGGCTTCGAAGTCCTCAAACGGGTTCGCCGCAATTTCGTCACGCGGGACCTGCCCATCCTCATGCTGACGGCCCGCGGCCAAAGAACGGACGTGGCTCGCAGCGCAAACGACGGAGCCGACGACTACATCGTGAAACCCTTCCAGGCGTCCGAACTGGCGCAGCGGGTTATGCGCTTGATTTCCGAAAGAGGGAAACGATCGAGAGCGCGCACCGTGGGCCCGAAGATCGAGACGTCCGGCTAGTAACTCCGAAAGCCACCCTGCCGGCCGCCAGGATGGTCCTCAAGCGCGCCACGCGGCATCCGTAGACGTTGCCGGTCGCGGGCGCTTTAGTTGGCTAACGGGCGACGAGAAGGCCGCGACCCCGGTCCTGACCGCGACCGAAGGCGTGGATGCGCGGTGGGCCCGGCCGGCGAGTCCCGGCGGCTGGTCCCGTACGGGATGTAAATCTGGTTCACATCGGCCGCATCGGTGACGAACTCCACATAGATGTCGTCGCCCGAAGCCAGCCCGCTAGCCGGAACCTGTACGTTGATCTGGTACAGCCCCGCAAGCCCGGGCGCGAGGCCCGCGTATTCAATGCTGCCCGGATTTCCGGCCGAATATCCGTTCGGGCCGAAATCATTAAAATAAACGTTCAGATTGCCTGTATTGTATAGGTCCGAATAACTGAGTGGAGAAGTCGGCCCGAGGGCTCCGTCTTGGATAGTCGGATCAACCACGCCGAGCCCCGTCAGGTAAAGGGAAATGTATTCGCCCGGCTGGGCCGGATCTTCTGAAGTGATCAGCTCGTTCGTGGCTGCGTGCAGCGCCGCCGCGAACCCGAGGCCATTTTCAGATTGCGAGAACGAACCCGGGGCCGAATCGGTCAGATACATTTGAACCACATTCGAAGCCACCTTGTTGTTGGTGACCTGAATGTTGGCTAGTCCCGTTTTATTCGAGGCGACTTCGTAAGGCACAATTACCGACAACTGCGCCGGGCTCACATAATAAATCGGACAGGGTATGTCGTCGATTGTGACCGAGACGCCGCCCACACTCGTCGGGAAACTCTCGCCGCCCTGAACTGACGTGGTCGTCGACGCAAGACCCGTGCCGAAGAGCGTGATCAACTCACCGGGCGCCAAACTAGCGGTAATGGGTTGGTAGCTGGCAGCGTTCACCACGCCAATCGGACTTAGATACACGCCTGGTCCCGAGAACGTCGCGGCGTGCGTGCCCACCACGAGCGAGAAAAATCCCTCGGTTCCAATGGCGACAAACGCTTGCGCGCCGTCACCGAATATGTAGTTGTAGCCATAGAGGTCGGCGCCGGTGGTGCCGTCCGGATTCAGATCGATCAGATCATTGAAGCCGTAATCGAACGCGAATCCGAAAGGCGAATTCAAGCGTTGATGCACGATGGCGTCGCCCGCGTTGTCGCCTGAATTGCTGGTGGACCCGTAATATGAATCCGTTCCCTCGACTGTGGGGTAATCTTCCAAGGCCGCCGTGAAATACAAACCCTGGCTGACGCTGTTCGTTCCTGTAATCGTCAGCGCTTTTACGCCGAAGAAAATGTCGTAGCCAGTGGCGGTCCATCCCAAGATGAAGTTGCCGTCGCCTGATTGGTACAGGGTCTTGGAGCCTGTAAACAGGGCATTGGCGGAGCTCACGCCCGACGGCAAGGGAATGCTCAGAGCCGCGCTCCCGTTGCTGAAACTGTACGTCGCTCCCGTGATGGTCTGGGTCAGGCTGGTGGCTGTCTGGTTGGATGCTTGCCCGTTAAGCGCAATCGTACCGAATGCGCCCTGGCCGTTCGGGGTCAGCTCAAACAGGGCATTTTTGATCGCGGCGCTCGTTCCGCCGGCGAAGTCCAGCACCCCGGTTTGATAGGGCGCGGTGAAACTCGCGTTGGTGGGCGCAGCGCCCAGCGGGATGGCGATGAAAATGTCGTTCAGCCCGTTGTTCCCAATTTCCGACTCGGTCGAGCTTCCCGTGTAAATGCCCTGCGAGACAGCCCCGTACATGTAATTATCGGGATTGGCCGGATACAGAGGATTGGCCACGTACCCGGCGCCATTCGATCCGATGGCGTAAGTGCCGCTGACATTCAAGGCCTGGGGCGAACCGTTGGAAACCGTGTTGTCGACCGTGGTGCCGGAGATCGTGTAGTTCCCCTTGCCGTCAAACTGGATGGTGCCATAGCTGGCCGTGACCTGGGTGGGATCTCCATCTGCATCGAAGTTCTGAATGGCGACGTGCCGGAACGCGAAGGTTCCATTGAGCAGACCGTTCTGGCTGTTATCCTGGACCTGGCCGTACGCAATGAACCCCATGAAGAGG
>JASIGB010000957.1:0-5087 GCA_030045355.1 Bryobacteraceae bacterium | reverse complement strand
AGACCGATGGCGGTCAACATCATCGCGGGAAGTACGGCTGAAAGCTTACAGTGCATCATTTTTCACGTCTCCCTTTTTCACATGCTGCTTACGAGCACGATACATATAATAGAACGGTGAATCTTGGAACCCTAAATGCTGCCTCGCTCATGGCCGCAGTGCTGACCATTCCACTGACGGCGTTCGCGGCCGGCAATTGCGCCGATTCTCGCGATCTGCGCCTAATCAACGGCAAGATCGTGACTATGGATGCGCGCAATGCGGTGCTCTCGTCCGTGACTATCCAGAATGGCCGCTTCGATTTTTCAGGCGGGAAGCTCAGCCCCTGCACCAAGACCATTAACCTCCACGGCCGGACCGCCGTGCCCGGTCTGATCGACGATCACAATCACATCGTATTGCTCGGCCTACGCCCCGGTTACGACACGCGGCTGGAAACGGCGGGTTCCATCAAAGACGTTCAAGCGACCATCGCGGAACGCGCGAAATCCGTTCCGCCCGGGAAATTCATCACCGCCATGGGCGGCTGGAATCCGGCGCAGTTCCAAGAAAAGCGGCTGCCGACCCTGGCCGAACTGGACGAAGCCGCGCCCAACCATCCGGTGCTGTTGTTCCTTGCGTTCACCGGTCCCGCGGCGACCAACAGTCTGGGTAAGGCGTTTTTTGCGGGGAAGGGAATCGAGGTGAGCGCCAGCGGCGCGATCGCCGCGAATGCACCGTCGATTGCGGCGTTGAATGCCCTGCGCTCCGTGCAGACGCTGGAGGACAAGGAACGCGGGACGGCCGATGCCCTCGCGTATTCCGCCAGCGTCGGCGTCACCACGGACGTCGACATGGGAGCGTTTGTCATTCCGGGCTTACCCGACATTCAGGATTCGTTCGTGTTCGACGGCCTGGCCTCCGCCGATCCCTTCCGCATGTACGATGCCGTGCTGGCGCTCCATCGCGAGGGGAAGATGGCGGCGCGGCTGCGGATTTTCTTCCTCAGCATGGATACCGAGCCCACCGTTCCCTTGTTGCGCGAGCGTTTGCTGAATGCCTTCGACGGATTCGGCGACGATATGCTGCGGACCTCCGGGATCGGGGAATTTGCAACCGTCTGGCCGCTGTTCGGGAAGGTGACCCCTCCGGCGAATTACGAAGCCGCATTACAACTGATTGCAAAGGAGGGCTGGCCTTTTCAGCAGCACAGCCTTTCGCTCGCCGAGGATCAACTCACCGCCGCTACGTTCGAGAAGGTCAACGCCGTGACGCCGATCGCCAACTTGCGGTGGTCCATCGCACACGTCCCGCACATCGACCAACAAACGGTGAATCGTTTCAAAGCTCTCGGCGCGGGCATCGCGTTGCATCCTTATGAATATCTCGCCGGAGCTCCGGGGGCGGGACCGCCCTTCCGCATGATTGTTGACAGCGGAATTCACGTGGGGGCCGGATCGGATGCGGCGCAAATCTCAACACTCGATCCCTGGCTGATGATTTACTACATGGTGACTGGAAAGAATGCGGCAGGTGTATTGATCAACCGGGGCCAGACGCTCACGCGCATGGAGGCGCTGCGGCTGTACACCGCGAACAACGGATGGTTCTTCCGCGAAGAGGATCGCTTGGGCTCCATCGAGCCCGATAAGCTGGGCGATGTCGTAGTCCTCAGCGACGATTTCCTCGATGCGGCGAAGGTGCCCGATGAGGCGATCAAGCGCGTAAAGTCAGTGCTCACGGTGGTGGGAGGCCGGGTGGTTTACGACAAGCTCCAGTGAGTGCACCAGACGCCGCGGCTCAGCCTCCGATGCCGGTTCGATGGCCGCTCCTGAACGCCCGGCCGGGCGAGCCCCGATTACCGGGTGCAGTCTGAAGCTGCGCCGTGCTGTGTTAGGATGAATGTCTTTCGCCAGGGCTGGTTAGGACGGCAGTGCCGTATGACGTCGACTCGCAAAAGCGGGCTCTTTCCTTTACTTTTGGCCTGTTTGTCTCTGCCTGGCGTGGCGCAGCCGGTTACTTTGCCGAACGGGCGCCAAGTCGAGCTGGCGAATCCACAAGAGGCGTGGTGGTTCTACCGGCCTGAGCGCGTCGAGACCGAAAAACCCGAGGAACTCCTGGACGTTCTCGGAATTAAAAAAGGGGACGTGGTTGCCGATATTGGCGCCGGACCGGGGTTCTTTTCGCTTCGCGCGGCACAGCACGTGGGACCTACGGGGAAGGTTTTCGCGGTGGATGTCCAGCAGGAAATGATCGATGGGCTGCGGCGGATGGCCCGGAAATCCGGCTTGGAAAACATCGTCCCGATCCTTGGATCCGCCGAGGATCCCGAGCTTCCCGCAAACAGCGTTGACGATGTCCTGATTATTATTGCGTACCATGAATTTTCTCATCCCGCGGAGATGATGCATCACATTTATATAGCCATGAAACAGGACGCGAAGATGCTCATCGTCGAATATAAAGCGGAGGATCCGAACTCGCGCGTGTCTCCAGCCCACAAAATGGGTGCGGCGGAAATCCTGAGAGAAGTTTCGGGCTTTGGTTTCAGGCTGGATAAAGCCATCGACATGATTCCCACACAGCACGTCTTTATTTTTAAGAAAGACAATCGGCTCAACTAAAAGAGGGAGGTTCCTTATGTCGAAGCGATTCGCGGTGACAGCCTTCGTGGCTGCTTTAACTTCGGTTTCCCCGCTGCTGGCGCAGGACGCCGAAGTCGGAAAGGAATATCAGATCACGATCGATTCTGAACAAGAGAATCAATACATTGGTGCTTACGGCGAGGCAAAAATCGGTTCCATCGTCGTCATGGTTCCGAATGCCAAGAAGGCCGAGCAGTACAAGGTGAAAATCACCGATATAAAGTCGAACCAGTATACCGGAAACAAGCAGGCGTCCTGCACGTTCGAACAAATTGGCGGCGATCGAAAGGGCAACTGCCTGGGCGCGCCGTAAACTCTGCGTGCGCGAATCACGAGAGCAGATCCGCTAACGCCTGACGGTCTCGCCATGTACGCGTAGCAGCGCCCGGGTGGGTGTCCGAGGCGGCCACGGGACTTGGCGCGGCACGCCCACATGTGGTAAAAGCAAGCTCTAGAGAGCAAAATACCGGATCTTCGGACCGCTCTAAGGAACCAGTGACCAGAGCCTCCCATTCCACGCTGCTCGCCATTGTCGCCACGCTGGCAGCCCTGCTCGCTTTAAGCGGAATACCGGCACTTGCCCACCATTCGTTCACGATGTTCGATCAGTCCAAGACGGTGACGCTGCATGGCACGGTGAAAGATTTCCGCTGGACCAATCCTCACGTGTTCATCCAGTTGCTGGTGAAGAATGACCAAGGGAACGAAGAAGAGTGGAGTATTGAAATGACCAGTCCCGAGCATCTGGCGCGGGATGGCTGGCGGCCGGGAACGCTGAAACCGGGTGACAAAATCACCTTGAACATCCATCCCTTGCACGACAATTCCAAAGGCGGGGAGTACCTGTCGGGAACGGGGCCGAACGGGCCGCTGCTCGGCGGACCGCCACCAGCGGAAGGCCGCAAGTGAGTTTGCGCGGGCACGCACTGGCCGCGCTCGTGACAGCGCTGCTCACGGGCGGCATGGCCGCGCGAGCCGCGTCGGCCGAGCTATCGTTGCCCGACTGGAGCGGCCAGTGGCAGCAGGTCGGTGCGACGCCCAGCCCGGACGGAGGCTTTTACAAGTCGCTCGATCAAGTGCTCAAGGAGATGCAATGGTCGCCGCCGGATAAGCCCGCGGTGCAGGCGAAAATCGACAAGATCGTCGCGGTGGAGCGAAAACAAATGGCAGCCGTGCGCAATGGCGCAAATCCGGGCGGCGCCGTGAGCGCCTGCACCTTTGGATATCCGGCGCTGATGCTCGACTCACCGCTGATGTTTGAAGTTCTGCCCACGCCGAAGGAGACGGCCCTGATCTTTTCCAGCCGCGAGATTCGCCACGTTTACACCGACGGGCGCGCGCATCCCGGCAAGGACGATCTGTGGCCCACCGTCTGGGGCGATTCGATTGGCCATTGGGAAGGGCAGACGCTGGTGATCGATACCGTGGCCGTCAAGGCTGCGCTTGATTTTATGCATCTGGGCGGCACGCCGGTTCTGGCCTTTGGCGGCATCGAGGAAATGCAACTGGTCACGTACTTGAGCCCGGAGACGCATTTCATCGAGAAGCTCCGGATGATCGACAAGAATCATCTGGAGGACCAGTTCACAATCATCGATCCGGTGAATTTCACGAAGCCCTGGGAACTGACGCGCACCTACGAGAGGGTGCAAGCCATTCACCGCATGGTGTACGAGGACTGCGAGGGCGAGGAACGCAATCCCATCGTCAATGGCCACTTCACCCTCGCGCCTCCGCCATCGCCGGAAAAACGATAGCAATCGAGCCCCGAGAAGCGCGGCCTCGTGCCGCAGTCGGCGCGGTGATATTCTTGTCCCGATGCAAGCAAAGCTGGTGATCGGGATCGCGCTCACCACCCTGATGGAAATCGCGGTGTGGGCGCAAGCGCCGAAGATGGCGCAGAACTGGCGGGGCGCGGGGGCTACGCCGTGTATTGGGTCCGATGGCGGGGTTTACCAATGTCCTCCGGCGCCGCGGGTGGAAGCCATTCGCGCCGGCCACGTGCTCGATACCGAGACCGGGCGCATGCTGGCCAAACAAGTGATTATCATTTCGGGCGACCGCATCGCTGAAACGGGAGCGGAAGGCGCGGTGAAGATTCCAGCGGGTGCGCGAGTGATCGACCTGAGCCGCGCCACCGTGCTGCCAGGGTTGATTGACGCGCACACCCACATGTTCGACACGCGACGCCCTACGGTTACGACGGAAGAGGCGATGACCATCGCCGTGGCGAACGTGCAGGCCAACTTGCGGGCCGGCTTTACGGCGGCGCGCGATATGAGCACGCACGGGAACGGCTACGGAGATATCGCGATCCGCAACGCGATCAACGAAGGGCGGATTGACGGACCGCGCTACCAGGTATCGACGCTGGGAATCGTTTGGGGCGCAAAGACAGCGGACCCGCAGCACCCCGATAATCCATTGGCGAGTACGGTGGTCCGCTCGGAGGCGGACGCTCGG
>JASIGB010000956.1:0-2955 GCA_030045355.1 Bryobacteraceae bacterium | reverse complement strand
GCCGGTGATCAACGCGCTGAGCGACCGCTTTCATCCCTGCCAGGCGCTGGCCGACGTATTCACGCTGCAGGAACGGTTCGGCGATCTGCGGGGCCTCAAGCTGGCGTTCATCGGCGACGGCAACAACGTCGCGAATTCGCTGATGCTTTCCGCGCTGCGCCTCGGCATGAGCTTCACGCTCGCGACTCCGGCAGGCTATGAACCCGATGCCGAGATTGTCGCTCAGGCCGAGGCGCTGGCGGCGGTGGCGGGCGGCGAGCTCGTGGTGACGAACGATCCGGCGGAAGCAGTGCGAGGCGCGAAAGCGGTCTATACCGATGTCTGGGCCAGCATGGGCCAGGAGCACGAGAAGGAACAGCGGCTGCGCGATTTCGCTGCTTATCAAGTGGACACAGAGCTGCTCGAACAGGCTGCGGCGGACGCGGTTTTTCTGCATTGCCTGCCGGCCAAGCGCGGCGAAGAAGTGCATGACGACGTGATCGAATCGCCGCAATCGGCGGTATTCGATCAAGCCGAAAACCGATTGCATGTACAGAAGGCGTTACTATTGATGTTGCTGAGCTAGCTCCGCTTGCTCACGCGCGCGGCTCAGTAACAGGCAATCCTAGAAGATCATGAAACCAAAAAAGGTGGCCCTTGCCTACTCGGGCGGTCTTGACACGTCCATCATCATTCCCTGGCTGAAGGAAAATTATCAATGCGATGTGGTCGCGGTGTGCGGTGACATCGGCCAGGGCGAAGACGAGTTGAAAGGCCTGGAACAGAAGGCGCTGAAGACCGGCGCATCGGAAGTACATGTGGCCGACATGCGCGAGGAGTTCGTCACGCAATACTTGTGGCGGCTGGTGCGCGCGGGCGGCGAGTACGAGCATAAGTATTTGCTGGGGACTTCGATTGCGCGGCCGTTGCTCGCGAAAAGACAGGTGGAGGTCGCGCTCGAGACCGGATGCGACGGCCTGGCGCACGGTTGCACGGGGAAGGGAAACGATCAGGTACGTTTCGAGCTGACATACAAGGCGCTCGCGCCGCAGCTTGCGGTGATCGCGCCGTGGCGCGAATGGAACATCGTTTCGCGCGAGGACGCCATCGAATACGCGGCCAAGCATCACGTGCCGATTTCGCAGACCACCACGAAGATCTACAGCCGCGACCGCAACATCTGGCACATTTCGCACGAAGGCGGCGCGCTCGAAGATCCGGCCAATGCCGCGCCGGACGATATCTGGATGCTGACGCGCAGTCCCAAAGATGCGCCGGATCAGCCGGGCGAAGTCACCATCGGTTTCGAGAAAGGCGTCCCGGTTTCGGTGAACGGGCAGCGTGGATCGGCCGTGAGTCTGCTCGAAACGCTGAACAAAATTGGCGCCGAGCACGGGATCGGCCGCATTGACCTCGTCGAGAATCGCTTCGTCGGGATGAAGTCGCGGGGCTGCTATGAAACGCCGGGCGGAACGCTGATTATGTACGCGCACCGCGAGCTCGAGGCGCTGACGCTCGACCGCAGCACGCTGCACTACAAGCAAAAGCTGGCGCTCGATTACGCGGAGATGGTCTACAACGGGCTGTGGTTCGTGCCGCTGCGCGAGGCGCTGGACGCCTTTTTCGAAAAAACCAGCGAGACCACGACGGGCGAAGTCACGCTGCGGCTGTACAAAGGAAACATCGCGCCGGTGAGCCGGAAGTCGCCCTATTCGCTCTATTCGCTGAACATCGCGAGCTTCACCATGGGCGCGGAATACAACCAGAAGGACGCGCTCGGGTTCATCAATCTGATCGGGCTGCCGATTCAAGTGCGCGCGCAGACGGCCGCTGCCGCCAAGCACTCTTAACGCCGTGGCTGAAATGAAGCTGTGGGGCGGACGCTTCGCCAGTGGTCCGTCGGAGGTCTTCGAGCGCTTCTCCGGCTCGCTGCACTTCGATAAGAAGCTGCTGGATGCCGATTGCCGCGGGTCGCAGGCTTTCGCGCGGGCGCTGGAGCGCGCGGGCATCTTGACCGCCGACGAGCGGGAGAAGCTGGTGGACGCGTTTGAGGCGATCCGCGGCGAGGCGCGGGATCCCAGGTACCTCGACGGTGCGACCGACGAAGACGTCCACACGTTCGTCATTCGGAAGCTCAAGGAACGCGTGGGCTCACTCGCCGATAAAATCCACACCGGCCGTAGCCGCAACGAGCAAGTGTCGCTGGATGTGCGGCTGTGGCTGCGCGAGCAGATCGACGTCGACCTCGAACTGGTGGTCAACTTAATGACCGCGCTCACGGCGATGGCGCGAAAATATCCGCACGCCATCGTGCCCGGATACACGCATCTGCGGCGCGCGCAGGCGGTGAGCTGGAGTCATTACCTGCTAGCGTATTTCGAAATGTTCGCGCGTGACCGGGAGCGGCTGGCGCAAACCCGTGCCCGCGTGGACGTGATGCCGCTCGGATCGGGCGCGCTCGCGGGCAGCGGGTTTCCGTTCAATCGCGAAGAGAACGCGCGCGATCTGGGCTTCGCCGCCATCACGCGCAACAGCATGGATGTTTCGGGGGATCGCGATTTCGCGCTGGATTATCTTTATTCAGCGTCCGTCATGATGTTGCACCTGAGCCGCTTGGCCGAGGATTGGATTCTCTATTCAAGCGACGAGTTCGGCTGGCTGGAGTTGGGCGACGGCGTCACCAGCGGGTCCAGCCTGATGCCGCAGAAGAAAAATCCCGATTCGCTCGAGCTCGTCCGCGGCAAGGCGGGCCGCGTCTTCGGCGATTTCACGTCTTTGTTTACGACGATGAAGGGTCTTCCGATGACCTACAATCGCGACATGCAGGAAGACAAAGAGCCGCTGTTCGACGCGGCGCGTCACCTTACTGGTGCGCTGGAAATGATGGCGGGAGTAGTCGAATCCACACGGTTGCACGCGGGCCGGCCGATTGAAGCGGCTAGAGAAAGCTGGGTAGTGGCGACCGATCTCGCCGAG
>JASIGB010000955.1:0-3588 GCA_030045355.1 Bryobacteraceae bacterium | reverse complement strand
CGCTATATGCTGGCCGGGCCGGGCGGCAAACAAATGGGCATGCGCGGAGTCTATCGCGAGATTGAGCCGCCCGCGCGGATCGTTTCCACCGAGTCCTTCGATGATTATCCCGGCACGGAGACGCTGAATTCGCTGACCCTCACGGAAGAAAACGGCGCAACCACGCTTCGGGTGCGAGTTTTGTATCCGTCCAAGGAGGTTCGCGATGCGGTGATCGCATCCGGCATGGAGTATGGCGCTGGACAAACCTACGACCGGCTGGAGGAGCATTTGGAAAAAATGGCAACCAACAAGTCCGACGAAGCGGAACTGATTACCACGCGCATTTTCGACGCGCCGCGCGAGCTTGTGTTCCGCGCCTGGACCGATCCCATGCGCCTGCAGCGCTGGTGGGGGCCGAGGGGCTTCACCAATCCGGTGTGCGACGTGGATGTGCGTCCGGGCGGTGCGATTCGCATCGAGATGCGCGGGCCGGATGGCAAAGTTTATCCGATGACGGGAACCTATCTCGAAATCGTGGAGCCCGAGCGCCTGGTGTTCCTCAGCTCCGCGCTGGACGCCAACAAGCAGCCGCTGTTCGAGGTCCTGAATGTAGTAACATTCGCCGAAGAGCCGGGCGGCAAAACGAAGCTGACGCTCGAAGTGAAGGTTTCCAAGATCAGGCCGGAAGCGGCTGGGCACATCGCCGGCATGGAGATCGGTTGGAGCATGTCGCTGGATCGTCTGGCCGCGGAGGTTGCCGGGGAGGAGATCGTATGACGAAGAATCGCGTGTTGTGGATCGTGCAGGTGATTCTGGCCCTGCTCTTCCTGATGGCGGGCGGAGTCAAGCTCGCTGCGCCTGCCGATCAACTGGCGAAACAAGCGCCGATGCTTTCCGTGGGGTTCCTGCGATTCGTCAGCGTATGCGAAATCCTGGGCGCCATCGGGCTGATCCTTCCGTGGCTCCTGCGGATCCAACCGCGCCTCACCCCACTGGCCGCTTCGGCGCTGGTGGTCATCATGATCGGCGCGATCGTGGTTACGGTGATGACCATGGGCGCACCGATGGCGGCTTTCCCTGCCATCGTGGGCATCTTGCTCGTGTGGGTGGCATATAGCCGCTTCCGTATGACGCCGGCTTGATCTGTCCGAACCCGAACAGCTGATCCCACGTCCGCTCTGAATGATTCACCCAGGCGCGGCATTTTCAACGGTTTTCCGGTGGCGGCATACTTGCTTCCATAGGAGGCCTTATGCTCCCCTCCCTGCGCCTGGCCGTGCGGATGTTGCGCAACAATCCCGGATTTACGGTGGTGGCCATTGTCTCGCTGGCGATTGGAATCGGCGCGACCTCGGCCGGTTTCAGCATAGCTGACGTGCTGCTTTTGCGGCCGATGCCGGTTCCATCGCCGAGCCGTGTGGTCGCCATCGCACCCGCTCATGAGGGCGCCTTCGGAACGGATTCCACGCTCTCCTATCCCGATTACCGCGACCTGCGCGACGGCAACCGCACCTTTGAAGGCTTGGTAGCGTCCTCTTTTGTATCTTTCGGCTTCAGTCCGGACGCCGCAACACTCCCGAAGGTCACTTACGGCGCTTTCGTATCGGGAAATTTCTTTCGCGTTCTGGGCGTCAGTCCGTCGCTCGGGCGAGGCTTTCTGGACTCGGAGGATCAAGCGATCGGCCGGGATGCGGTCGCCGTGCTAGGGCACGACTTCTGGGTCACACAATTCAATGCCAGCCCTTCGGCGATCGGCTCCACGCTGCGGCTCAACGGCGTGGAATGCAAGATTGTCGGCGTGGTACCGCAGCGCTTTACGGGCGCGGATGAGTTCGTCAATCCCTCATTGTACGTCCCCATCGCCATGCTGCCGCGCCTCGAAGCGGATAATCCCCTGGAGCGCCGCGATCAACGCTGGTTCACCGTCAGGGGCCGGCTCAAGCCGGGTGTGAGCCCGGAGCAGGCGCACGCGGATTTGAGCGCGATCGCAGTGCACCTGGAGCAGCTTTATCCCAAGACCAACCGCGATCGGAATGTTCAGGTGCTTAGCCAACTCCAGCTACGCGTGAAGCAGTCGCCTCCCAACGCCATCATGGCGATCATGATGCTTGTACTGAACCTCTGCGTCCTGGCAGTGGCCTGCGCCAACGTCGCCGGATTGCTGTTGAGCCGAGCGCGGGCGCGCGCGAGAGAGATGGCCGTCCGCCTGGCGATCGGCGCCGGACGCGGTCCTCTGGTGCGCCAGCTCTTGCTTGAAAATCTGCTGCTGGCCGTTGCAGGCGCGCTGGCCGGATTGCTGCTCGCCGATTGGATCGTCGGCTTTTTCAACAGCATCCCCATCCCCACGGACATACCCATTGTGTTCCACGCCGAGATCGATGAGCGCATGTTCCTGTTCACTCTGGGCGTCGCCGTCCTCAGCACGCTGGTGTTCGGGTTGGCTCCCGCATTGCGTACCACTCGCGTCGACCTGGTCCCCGCTCTCAAAACCTCCGACGCCGACAGCGCAGGAAAATCAAAACTGTGGGGCCGCAACGCCATTGTGGTGGCTCAGGTGGCGCTGTCGCTGGTCTTACTGGTTGTTTCCGCAATCCTGTGGCAAGGCTTTCAGAGGCAGCTCGCGCAAGGACCGGGATTCCGGACCGAGGGGTTATACCTGGCGACCTTCGATACGACGCCGATCCACTACTCTCCGCCGCAGACCCGCAATTTCTATAAGAATCTCCTGGATCAGGCTCGCCAGGCGCCCGGCGTTCGTTCGGCCGCGCTGACTTCGGGAATTCCGCTGGGATTCGATCAGTCCACTCTGGGCGTGGTGCCGGAAGGCTACGCGGTGAGGAGCGGAGAACAGGCGTTTCCGGCGCTGAACTTCTACGTGAGCGACGGTTACTTTCAAACGCAAGGCGTCCGCCTGCTGCGCGGGCGCGGTTTCCGCGAAACGGATCGCGAGGGCGATCCGCTGGTGGCCGTCGTGAACGTTCACTTCGCCGAGCATTATTGGCCCCGCGAGGACGCGGTCGGCAAGCGGTTTCATTTACACGATGCTTCCGGGCCGCTGGTGGAGATTGTGGGCGTCGCCGAAACGGGCAAATATGTTTGGATCGCGGAGCCGCCGCTGGACTTTATTTACCTTCCGTCCATGCAGTATCCCGTGTCGCATTTGACCCTGATCACGGAATCGAGCGGCCTCGATTCCGCGAATCTTGCACCCGTGGTCCGCGACCTGGTGCGAGGGATCGACCGCTCCATGCCTATGGTGGGCGCCCGAACGATGGCCGATTTCTACACCCAGCGCGCTGTGAAGACGACGAATATGCTCGTCGAAGTGATCACCGGCCTGGGAGCCATGGGACTGGCGCTGGCCATGGTCGGGCTTTACGCACTGGTGGCGTATTCGGTCAGCCGCCGGTCGCGCGAGATCGGCGTTCGGATGGCGATTGGCGCCGACCGTCCCAGCGTGCTGCGCATGGTGCTGCGGCAGGGATTGGTCCTGGGATCGATGGGTGCGGGCGTAGGCTTGATCCTCAGCTACCTGGCCTGCCGCGCCCTGGCGTCGTCCTTGTGGGCCTTGGCCGCGGGCGTCGATTACTTTCTGCTACCTGCGGT
>JASIGB010000954.1:0-11735 GCA_030045355.1 Bryobacteraceae bacterium | reverse complement strand
AAGCCGCCGACCGCCGGCTGCCCAACTACGCCTTCATCGTTCTTTCCGATCTCAATTCGCTTCCGTCGCTGCTCGAGAATTCGCTCACCGATTACGTGCGCTCCGGCGGCAGCATCCTCATCGCCGTCGGCACGTCAGCGGGCGGCCGCTCGCAGATCCCCATCTTCGGCGCGCACATCATCGAAGCGCGTGACTATAACCGCGTTCCCGATCGTTTCATGACTGTCGGCTCCAGCGATTCGTCTTACCCCGCCGTCGCCAAAGCCGCCGGATGGCCGGGCGTGAAGTTCTTCTACGCGCTCGATGTCGACCCCGGCGCCGCGCGCGTCATCGTCCGCCTGGCCGACCAGACGCCGCTGCTGCTGGAAAAGCGCATCGGCGAAGGCCGCGTCGTGCTGCTCACCTCCGGCCTCGACAATCTCACCAACGATTTTCCGCTGAACCCCGCCTTCGTTCCCTTCGTCGAACAAACCGCGCGCTATCTCGCCGGAAGCGAGCGCCAGGGCGGCGCGCGTCCCGTCGACGCTTACCTCGATCTGCGCACGGCGAGCGACAAATCGCAGCGCGTGGAAATCACCGATCCCGATGGTAAGCGCCCGCTTACGCTCCGCGAAGCCTCGGCCGCGCAAACCTTCCAGCTCACCGCAGCCGGCTATTATCAGGTCCGCTTCGCCAACGGCCGCCAGGACCTGATCGGCGTCAACCCCGATCCCAAGGAATCCAATCTCGACATAATTCCCGAAGATGTTTTGGCCCTTTGGCAAGGCAACGACCGCTCATCGCCCGGAGCCGCCTCCGCGGCCGGTCCCTCCACTCCCGCCAAAATCCCCGAATCGTTGTGGTGGTACGTGCTACTCGCCGCCTTCACCGCTGCGATCGCCGAATCCGCCCTCGCCAGCCGCTACCTCGGCACCCAGCGCGAGGAGTGACCTTGCCAGCGTCAGCGGCTTCATTCCTCACGAAGATTCGTAGGATGGAATTTAGGCGGACTTCCATGGCAAGTACAAACGGTTACGTGGACTCGACCGGCTGCGAATTAGTCGAGAGCGTCCCCGGCAAGGTTTCCAGAAGGCCTGTCGTCCGTGGCACCCGGATTCTAGCGGATACTATCGTGCAGGACGCCGAACTCGGTTCTTCGCTCCAGGAAATTGAGGAAAATTATCCCGATTTGTCCGCCGCGACAATTCGTCAGCTCATCGCCTTCGCTCGCGCACGCTCCTGATTTCCGAAAATACACCTTAGCGAGCTCCTCTGCGGGGAGCTGCCACGTCAGTAGGTGATCTGTGACAATGGGCGTATAAGATGGCCGAAAGTTCCAGAATGGCAGCCGCGCTCGCCGTCTCGAACGGCTGGATTTGCTTGAGAACGAAAATTGTCCCGTTTCCAAAGTGTTATTAAAGGCAAAAAGGCTTGCTCGGCTCCTCTCGGACCAAGACGCTCAGAGGTGGCTCGATTATGAGTTGTCTGGCTACCCTGGTGGGTTAGACCTTTCCTCGTTCGGGAAGTGCTCAACCACACGCGGCGGCGGATTGCCGAGGAGAATGAATACTGGAGCGACAGCCTTCCCGCAATAGAGGCACGAGTCAGATCAGCCGAAACCGCCCTGGCGGGATTCCAGTTCCCAAGCGACCTGTCTCCTAGCTTGAACAGTCCGAGTCAGTGGGCAGGGCTCCAGCTCCAAAACGCAGTCACTAGCGTCCTTCACTCCTTTAACCTCTCCGTCAGCAATCTCCGCGAACAAGTCGCGGAGCAGACGGGTTTACTTCACAAGCTGGTCGCATCAATTCACAGCTATGCCACCGAGGCGAACATAGCGCTCTCACTAGGAAGCACCGCACAAGATATATTCGAGACCGCCCGAATCGACGTCGACAACTTCGTACGCATGAACTGCCCGAAAGCAGCCGAACAGTTGCTATCAGCCTATGAGCGAATTCGCACAGGCCAACCCGAGGAGTCCGCCCAGGCCCTCGTGACGTGCAGGCGCATGCTTCTCACAGTCGCCGACGCCGTCTTTCCCGCCCAGGCCGAAGCCTTCCGGGACAGCCAGGGCCGACCCCACAAGGTCGGCGCAGACGATTATAAGAACCGTTTGCTTGCATACCTCGATAGCCGTGCCGCAGATCGGGCCGCAACCGACCTAACCCTCGCAGATCTCGATCACATTGCATCCAGGCTCGATGTGGTATACGAGAAGACCTGCAAAGGCATCCACGCCGAGGTTAGCCCACAGGAAGCGCGCCTTACCCTGATTAACACCTATCTCGTACTCGCGGAAGTCGCGCAGGTCCACAGCCGAGGGGACAAGTTGTCAGCGGGGCAGTCGCGATAAACCTCTCCGCCCCGTAACCGGAATGCGCGCTGCGCCTTTCAGTCATATAGCCACTACCCCCTTCCCATCCCGAGCCTCCGGACCTCCGCAGCCGATCCCTCCTGCGATATCCTTTAGCTAGCCACTGTCCGCCGCTGGAGGCCTCCATGACCGCTCGCGAACAGCTTCACGCCTACATCGCGCAGCTCGAACAGCGCCTGCGCTGGAGCACGCTGCTGCGCGGCATCGCCATCCTCACTGTCGGCGCATTGGCCGCCACGCTGCTTCTGGTCACCATCGCGAACGCCCGCGCGTTTTCGCAAGGT
Organism: Bryobacteraceae bacterium; assembly: GCA_030045355.1. Taxonomy (GTDB): domain Bacteria; phylum Acidobacteriota; class Terriglobia; order Bryobacterales; family Bryobacteraceae; genus Palsa-89. The sequence continues at coordinate 9,098 of JASIGB010000954.1, read as the reverse complement.
AGCGTCACCGCCGCCCGCTTCGCCCTCATCCTGATCCTGGCCATCGCCGCCGGCGCTGGACTCGCGCTTCCGCTCTATCGCCTCACCCGCCGCCGGGCAATAAAGACGGCCGAAGCCGCCTTCCCGCAATTTCAGCAGCGCCTCACCACCTTCACCGAACGCGACGGCCGCGACCCTTTCATCGAACTCTTGGCAGGCGATACACTCGGCGTCGCACAGTCCGCCGAACCCAAGCAATTCGTCACCGACGCGCGCCTGTGGACTTCGCTCGCCGCGGGTGTCGGCGCATTCGCAGTGCTGCTCTGGATCATCGCCGCCGGCCCCGGTTTCCTCGGCTACGGCGCATCGCTCCTGTGGACCGGCCCGCATCGCGACAGGCCCGCGCTGTACAACCTGCGCGTCACTCCCGGCGACGCTGTCGTGCGCCGCCACGCCGACCAAATGGTCTCCGCCATCCCCATCGGCCTGCGCTCGCCGAACGTCAGAATCCACGCGCGCTATCAGAGCTCCGCGAAATGGGAAGAGATCGCCATGCTCCCCAAAGCGGTCGGCAATTTCGCTGGCGGCTACGAATTTCTGTTCGCCGGCCTTCCGGAAAACGTCGAGTATTACGTCACCGCCGGTGCGATGACATCCACGCATTACCACATTCGCGTGACCGATCTGCCCGTCGTGAAACAGATTCGCGTCACCTATCATTACCCCACCTGGACCGGAATGCCTTCGGAAACCGAAGAGCGCGGCGGCGACCTGCGCGCTGTTGCTGGAACTGAGGCCGAACTCGTTGTTTCCACCGATCGGCCGCTCGCAGGCGGCCAAATCGCTTTCGACAACGGCCAACCGATTCCGATGTCCGGCGGGGCGAACAACGTTTACCACGCCCGGGTCAAGATGGATCGCGACGGCGTCTATCACATCGCCGGCATCGAGCAAGGCCAGCCCGTCCGTGTCAGCGAGGATTTCTTCATCGAAGCGCGCAAGGCCAGCCCGCCGCAAATCGTTCTGGTGCGTCCGCGCGGCGGCGACTATCGCGCCACTCCCATTGAAGAGGTCACCGTCGCCGCCAAAGCCACCGACGAATACGGCCTCCACGGATTCGCGCTGCATTATTCGGTGAACGGCGGCCCCGAAACTACGGTCGATCTCCTCCATCAAAACGGCGCCAAGCAGGTCGACGGTTCGACCACGCTTTCCCTCGAAAATTTCAACCTTGTTCCCGGCGACCTGGTCAGCGTCTATGCGACCGCGAAGGACGGTAACTCCGAAGCCCACACCGACATGATGTTCATCCAGGCCGATCCCTTCGAGCGCAACTTCTCCCAATCGCAGGTCGCGGGCGGAGGCGGCGGGGGAGGAGGCGGCGGCGATCCCGGTGCCGAGATTTCCCAGCGCGAAAAGGAAATTATTTCGCAAACCTTCAAGCAGCTCGGCGATAAGAATTCCACCGCGCAACAAGCGGCCGACATCGCCAAGCTGCTGTATGAGTCGCAGTCCACGCTGCGCGATCAGGCTGTCTCGCTTTCCAGCCGCCTGGAGGCTCGTGAGCTGACCGATGAAGTAAAGGCCATCTCCAGTTTTCAGAAAGACATGATCGCAGCATCGGAAGCCATGGCTCCGGCTGCCCAACAATTACAGCAGCAGAAATGGAAGGACGCGATTCCCAACGAGCAGAAGGCGCTGCAATTTCTACTGCGCGCCGCGGCCACGTTCCGCGATATCCAAGTCGCGTTCGGAGCGCGCGGCGGAGGCGGCTCGGGCGGCGGTGCGGCGCGCGATCTGGCGCAGCTATTCGAGCTGGAGCTCGATACGCAGAAAAATCAGTACGAGACGCCGCAAAGCGCGTCGTCGAGCGAAGAACAAAAGCAGCGCGATATAGACGATGCTTTGAAGAAACTCGACGAATTGGCCCGTCGCGAACAGGATTTGGCCGATCAGCAACGCAACGGCCAGCAAACCGCGGAACAGAAATGGCAGCAGGAAATGTTGCGGCGCGAAGCCGAACAGCTCCAGCAGCAGATGGAGCAGCAGCTCGGACAAAGCGGCCAGCAGGGCCAAAGCGGCCAACAGGGCCAGAGCGGACAGGCTGGCGGACGCGCTGGTCAATCCGGGCAACAATCCTCCCAACAATCTTCCCAACAATCGGCCGATCAAGCCGCCGATAATCGCCGCCAGGCCGAGCAACAGGCGCTCGACCGTTTGCGCCAAGCCAATGACGACATGCGCCGCGCGGGCTCGCAAAATGCGAGCAGCGCCGATGCGCGCCGTGCAGCCGACCGCTTGCGCCAGGCTACCGATCTGCTGGGGGGACTCGATCAGCAAGACGCCGGAAGCCAGCTCAAATCGTTGGCCCAGTCGGCCGATCAGTTGGCCGCCCGCCAGAAAGAGCAGGCCGATCAAGTCCGTGGCTTGATGGCGCAGCAGAACGCCGCGCGCGCCGGCAAACAGGCGATCCATTATCCAACCGAGCAGGAAATCGAAAAAATGGTGAACGATCGCCAAAAGGTCAGCGACGATTTTTCGCGTCTCACCCAACAAATGCGCAATGCCGCGCGCGACCTCGCGGGAACGCAACCAGCCGCTTCGGGCAAAGTGCGCAGCGCGCTCGACGGCGCCGACGAGAACGATCTCGGCACTCGGCTGCAGCGCAGTTCGGATTGGCTGCGCACCGGCAACTTCTCCGATGCGGCCGAAAGCGCCATCACCAGCGATTTGCAAAAGCTCGGGCAGCAGCTTGGCGATGCCGCGCGCGCGGTGGGCAATGCCCAACACGGCGACCAGGACGCTCAGTTGAATCGCGCCATGGACGATCTCGCGCGGTTGCGCGATCAGCTTTCCGGCATCGGCGGCCAGCAGTATCAGCCCGGCGCGCTCAGTCGCAACGGAAACTCGGGCCAACCAGCCGGCCAACAAAACGCCGCTGGGCAACAAGCGGGCGGCGGCCAACCCGGGGGTAATCCAGGTGGCCCCGTCGGCAACCGCATCGCCGGACCCGTCGGAAATCCGGCCGGCGGAGCAACCGATCGCGAACGCAACGTCCTAGGAGGCATGGATACCGGGAACACCCGGATCTCCGGCCGCGCCGTTACGCCGCAAACCGGACCCAATCCCGCCGATACGCAGCGTGAAATCGATCAAGGCTTGAATCTGCTCAACGGCATTCGCGCCGCCGTTCAAGACAGTCCCGAAGCGCAGCAGGAATTGCAATCGCTGATCAATCAAATGCGCAACCTGGACCCGCGCCGTTTTCCGGGCAATCCGCAACTCGTCGAGCAGATGCACCAGCAGTTGGTGAGCGAGGTGGATGCTCTCGAGCTGCAACTGCGGCGGCAGCTCGAGGAAAAACAGGGCGGCACGATTCGCAATACGGACCCGGCGAAAATTCCCGCCGGATATCAGGATCCGGTCGCCGAATACTATCGCAAACTTTCGAGCAGCGGTCATTAGACCGCATTTCCGGGGCGTTTCGCGAGCTCGTAGCGCGCGATGGCTTCGCGATGGACTTCATCGGGGCCATCCGCCAACCGCAGCGTGCGCGCGTTCGCCCAGGCCCAAGCCAGCGGAAAGTCCTGGCAAACTCCCGCGCCACCATGCGCCTGGATCGCGCGGTCAAGAACCCGCAGCGCGACATTCGGCGCCACAACCTTGATCATCGCGATCTCCGCGCGCGCGGCTTTGTTGCCGGACGTGTCCATCATCCAGGCGGCTTTTAACGTCAGAAGACGCGCCTGCTCGATTTCGATCCGCGACGTCGCGATATCGGCGCGAATGGTCCCTTGTTCAGCCAGTGTGCGTCCGAACGCCACGCGGGATTGCACGCGCGCGCACATCGCATCCAGCGCGCGCTCCGCCACGCCGATCAAGCGCATGCAGTGGTGAATGCGCCCAGGGCCGAGACGCCCTTGCGCGATCTCGAAACCGCGGCCTTCGCCGGCGAGAAGATTCGCCGCCGGCACGCGAACGTTTTCGAAGAGAATTTCGCCGTGGCCGTGCGGCGCGTGATCGTATCCAAACACGTTGAGCAGGCGCTTGCGAGTAACGCCAGGGGCATCCATCGGCACCACAATCATGGATTGCTGTTTATGTTTCGGAGCCGACGGATCGGTTTTGCCCATGAAGATCGCCACTTGGCAACGTGGATCGCCCGCGCCGGAGGTCCACCACTTACGCCCGTTGATCACGTAATGATCGCCATCGCGCACGATGCTCGATTCGATGTTGGTGGCATCGGAGGAAGCCACCGCGGGCTCGGTCATGGCGAAACAGGACCGGATTTCCCCGGCGAGCAACGGCTTCAGCCAACGCTCTTTCAACTCCGGCGTGCCGTAACGTTCCAGCACCTCCATGTTTCCGGTGTCGGGCGCCGAACAGTTGAACACTTCCGGAGCCATGGACGAGCGGCCCATGATTTCGCACAGCGGCGCGTATTCGAGATTAGCTAGGTCAAATAGATTCCACAACCCGGCGGCCCGCGCCTTCGGTTTCAGTTCTTCAATGACGGGGACCGGTTGCCAGCGCTGCGGGCCTTCGCAGTGCTCCTGGTATTTGGATTCGCTGGGATAAATGTATTCCTCCATGAACGCCGTGAGGCGCCTCTGAAGATCTTTCACTTTGCCGGAGAACTCGAAATCCATAATTAGCGATAGGTTCGGAGCGCCGCGTCGCTCAGGTGCGGGACGGCATTGAAGGAATGCAGGCGCAGAATATCGTCCTGCGCGCGTAATAACGTGAACGATGCGTTGTGCAGGACGCCAGCCAGCCGCATGGCGCGTTCGTCGTGAATGTCCATGGCGAGCGCGGCCCAGATTCCGATGGGAGTGGCAGAAGTAAAGATGACGATATCGGAACCGCGGCCGGACGGTTCAATTTGCCGGCAGCATGCGGCGACGCGCGCGCGAAACGCTTGCCAGGACTCGCCGTCATACGAGTACCGGCCACTCATCCACGCGCGCACCACGGCAACATCGCACGGCAGCCAGCGCCGATGGACGGAGGCTTCGGGATCTTCGGCGTCCGAGCGCGCCTGCGCTTCGAGCTCTGCGTATTGGCGCGCGAATTCGGGATCTTCGCCGCACAACTGCGGCGCGACCGCCCGGTAGACATCGGCCAAATCGAATTCGTTCCAGCCGGGCTCGGCGACCACTTCCGGAAATGGGACGCCCGCTTCGCGATACACCGCGCGGACTTCGGCGGCTGTTTCGGACTGGCGCGCGAGACCGCCGGAGTAGGCGGCGCTAAAACAGATCTTCTCGGAAATGAAATATTCGCCGAGCAGCCGGGCTTGCCTGCGGCCCAGCTCGGACAGCGCATCATACGCGTCGCGAGTGCCGGCTTGGCCGTGCCGGACTAAATAAATGCGGCTCATGCGCGATTTTCCTTTTCAATCAGAGAAGCGGCCAGCCTGATCAGGCCGCGGACGCGTCGGTCGAACGTGCGGAAGCGCTCATCGCGCGTTTGCCCGCGCTGATAACGATAGAAGATTTGCTGGAGAATCACGGCTAATTTGAAGATTCCGAAAATTTCGTGATAACGGATGTGGCCAAGATCGCGGCCGGTTTGCCGCGCGTAGCGCTCCAAGAGTTCGTCGCGGGTGAACCATCCAGGTTGAGCAGTCACTGCAGGAGTGGCGGGATGAGGATGGTCTTCGTCGTCGGCGACGGCGGCCCAGGTCCAGTAACACAGCGCCAGGCCGAGATCGGCGAGCGGATCGCCGAGCGTGGCCATTTCCCAATCGAGAACGGCCTCCACGCGATCACCGGCCGCGCTCAGCATGAGGTTGTCGAGCTTGTAATCGTTGTGCACGAGCGTAGCAGCGGACGAAGGCGGCAGCAAACCGTGCAACCAGCGGATGACGGCGTCCATTTCGGGCGATGCTTCCGTTTGGCACCGGGACCAACGATCGGCCCAGCCGCGCACCTGGCGCTCGACGAAGCCGTAGGGCTTCCCGAGCGAGGCGAGCGCGGGTTGCGCGATATCGATGCCGTGCAGGCGAATCAGACAATCGACAAAGGCTTGGCTGGCGCGGCGTGGAAGATCGGGAATCGACGCCAGTTCGGACGGGACGGAGTCGCGAATGACGACGCCGTGCCTGCGCTCCATCAAAAAGAACGACGCGCCGATGACGGACGGATCTTCGCACAGCAGAAACACGCGCGGCGCTGGGGGAAAGTGCGGATGGACGGCGTGGAGCACGCGATATTCGCGCGCCATGTCGTGCGCCTTGGGCGCGACGGGACCGAGCGGCGGGCGGCGTAGAACATATTCGCGATTTTGTGTTCGGACCACATAAACCAGGTTGGAATGGCCGTGGGGGAACTGTTCGATTTCGATGCGGCCGGCAGGCTCGGACAAGTGGCGGTCCAAGTAAGCAAGCAATGACGCGCGGTCGATCTCTTCGCCCGGGCGGATGGCTGAGGTGTCTGATAAGGACGTCACGAGAATTGCTAGTGTGACGGAGCGGGCATGAGGAAGCGCGAGCCGTCGGGGGAGACGTCCCAGAAGAGCAGGCCGTCGGGGACCTTGAACAGCGGCTGGGGCGTGCCAGTTTGAAATTTTGGACCGGCGATCACTTGGACAGCCGTGGCCATTCCATCGGGCGTGATGTAGAAAAGCTCTTTGCCGTCGCCGCGCCAGAGCGGGGTTCGTCCGCCGCCTCTGGTGACGATGATGGGATCGCCGGCGGTTCCGGTGGCAGGATCGAACGGACGCACGTCGACTTCGTTCTTGCCGGATTCATTGGAGCTGTAGGCGATCCAATGGCCGTCGGGCGAGAATCTGCCGGTGACGCTGGTGAACTTGGGATCGACGAGCGGCACGGGCTGGCGGTCGGCGGGGCCATTGGCGGCCAAAAGGCGAAGACGAATGTTCTGCCCGATGCTGTAGTAGATCAGGAAGCGGCCATCGGGCGACCAACTGTTCGCGGCTTTGCCTTCCATGGATGCGTAGAACAGTTTCTCGACGCCGTCGCCGCTCGACGGCCTCTCATAGAGATCGTAAACGCCGCTGCGATTGGAGGTGAAAACGATACGGCTGCCATCGGGAGACCAGGTGGGGAAGGCTTCCCAAGCCGGGTCGGAGGTGAAACGCGTGCCCGCGCCGGTCGAGACGTCGAAGATCCAGATGTCCTTATTTTGCGTTTCAGGATCGGTGCGCTCGGCGGCTACGCGTTTGCCGTCGGGCGAGACGCTGAGGGTGCGATAGATGCCGGCGTCGCCAACGGTGCCGACGATTTTACCTTGGCGGTCGAACCAAGTCAGATGGCCATTGATGGCCCCGCGGGGACCGGTGCGTTCAGACGGCGGTTGGGCGAGAACCCGCTGTGCGAGAGCCAGGGAACACACGGCGGCGGCTAGGAAGGCGAGTTTCATCATCATTCCAGTGTAAGGGTACTAAGAGTGTAATTAGTTTCAAAGGCACCCGGCACACCACGATAAGGGAATTGTGAGCCGGTTCGTGGACAACGCGATGAAGATTCTGGATGCGGCGGAGAGCGCGGTCCAATCCGGTGCGACTCCCACGGACATGACCATTCTGATCACGGCCCAAGGTGGGATTCACATGGTGGCCGATTCGGACTGGCCGCTGGACTCGCTGCAAATGCTGCATGGAGCGGAGACGGCCTACCGGGTGAGCAACAACGCGTCGCACGTGCGCGTGGAAGGGCGGGAGCATTCCCGCACCTGCGTGTTTGAAACCGTGAAGCCGGAACGGGCCGCCCGTATTTTGCTGGGCGGGGCGCTGGGGATTGGGGCAGCGCCATCTCTGCTACTCACGGCCGCGTAAAGCTACGACATCGCGAAAGTGCGTGACGGCCGGCGGCGTCGAAAATACGACGTTGACGACGTCGAAGCGGGCTTTTTCCCAGGGGACATCGGCGTGACGGGCGTATTCGCGCGCGGCGCGGATCAGCCTGGATTGCTTTGCGCGGCCGATGGCGCGATCCGGCGCGCCGAATTCGTCGGTTTTGCGGGATTTCACCTCGACGAACACCAACCGGTCCGCTTCCCAGCCCACCAGGTCTACTTCCCCGGCACCTGAAGCCATGCGGTAATTCCGACCCACGATCAGGATGCCAGCGCGCTGCAAGAAGCGCTGGGCGATGTCTTCGCCGCAGCGGCCGAGGGCGTGGTCCTCGTTGAGGCGACGGCGGCGGGCGCGGTGACGAAGCAGGTCGGCGAATTGGTAAAGCCTGGCAAGCACGGTACGCCGAAGAAGTGCCTTCGGAGCGATCAGGATCTCAGAGATTTGTCGCGGCGCCGGCGAAAAGGGTGGAGGACGATGTGTGAGGTGCGGCGAAACTTTTTCGCAAAAGGGCGAAGTTGCGGCGAAGGAGGCGCCCCGGCGCGAGCGAAGCAAATGTCTTCAGAATACGACCGGCGTGAGGCGGCGGCGCTCCCGATAACCGGTATCTGAAACGCCGCCATGGCGCGGAAAAACTGAAAAGCGCGTGACTGCGCGTGGATCCTACTTCTTCTTTTTCGCTTGGGCTTTTCGCGCCGCCGGCGCCCTCTTGGCCGGGATGGCAGCGACAGGCCCACCCGAGGCCTGGCTACGATCGGCGCGCCGCTGACGGCGGCGCTGGAGGTGCTGGGTCCAGGCGGCCGTTCGGTTTTGAATATAGTCGCCGATGGCGTCGCTGGTGGATAGATCGGGCGGCGTGTGCTGGTCGTAACTGCCTTTATCGTTGCGCACCTCGAGATGGGCAACCTTGTTGGCGTGGATCTTTTCGATGAGGGACGGCTTCGACGCATTGGGATGCGTCGCTTGGGATGTGGGAGTCACGACGCCGTTCAGAGGATCGTCGGTACGGGGTGTAGCCAAGGTGAGGACATCGCCCAGGCTGGGCGCGGCCTTGTCGCGAGCGGTGAGGGGCGGCAAGCCCCAACGCGTCTGGATGGTCTTGAGCACGGAGGTATGATCGATGACCCCGGTTTTGGCGCGGAAGACGGTACCGGCGGCGATGCGCGGCGAAATAAGCAGCGCGGGAATGCGGACGCCGAAACGGGTGAAGTCGAAGCTAAACTCTCCCACCGAATCGTCAGGAGGGTTCGCGCCCCAGGGTGGCGGAACGTGGTCGTAGTTGCCACCGTGTTCGTCGTAGG
>JASIGB010000953.1:0-4658 GCA_030045355.1 Bryobacteraceae bacterium | reverse complement strand
AGGTACTGAATGGCTTCGCTTTCGCGCTGACCTGCGGCATCATCGTTGGTACTTATTCGTCGGTTTTTGTGGCCAGTCCGATCGTGATTGGCTTCTATAATTACGTGGAGAGCAGGAAGCGAAGTTCGAAAGCGGCTGTGGTGGTGCCACGCAAAGCGACTGAGACGCCGGCGCCCGCAGCCAAGGTAGCATCCGTGCCGGCCAAAGGCGCTCCGGCGGCGAAGGGCGGATCGGCCAAGGACCGTTCCAACCGCGGGACCGCCAAGGTGAAATAAATGGCCGGAGTATGTATGATGATTTCTGCGCGTCGCGGCACGAGAATGCGGGCGCGGCAATTTGGTACGAGGTGAGGCATGTTTGAGCAAAGCTTTGTAAGCACCGCCAAGACGAACAAGACCTGGTCGGTGGTGCTGACTTTCGGACTTCAGATTGTGGCGGTGATCATCGCCATACTGATTCCGCTGATTTACACCGATACGCTGCCCCGTGCGCAGCTCACCAGTTTCCTGGTGGCTCCGCCGCCTCCTCCTCCGCCTCCGCCGCCCCCGCCGCCGGCTCCGCCCAAGGTGGTGAAGGTAATCCCGCGCCAGTTCGACGCCGGCAAGCTGACGGCGCCCAAGGAGATCCCCAAAGAGATCGCGAACATTAAGGAAGAGGAACTGCCGCCCCCCTCCAGCTCAGGCGTGGTGGGTGGAGTGGTCGGCGGAGTTCCCGGTGGAGCGGCCGGCGGCGTGCTTGGCAGCGTCCTCGGCGGCATCCCGAGTGCGGCTCCTCCCCCGCCCCCGGTCCAGGAGAAACCCAAAGGGCCGTCGCGTATCCGCGTAGGCGGCAACGTGCAGCAGGCCAACCTGATCCGCAAGGTCACTCCGTTGTACCCGCCGCTGGCCAAGCAAGCCCGCATTCAAGGTGTCGTGCGATTTACCGCCATTATCGGCAAGGACGGCACTATCCAGAATCTGCAATTGGTGAGCGGTCATCCGCTCCTTGTGGCAGCAGCCCGAGAAGCTGTGTCCCAATGGCAGTACAAACCGACGCTTCTGAACGGGGACCCGGTGGAAGTCGTCACCACGATTGAAGTCAATTTTCAACTTCAATAGAAGTTTAAATTCAACTCGCAGGAGAATCAGATGTTACTACAATTACAAGTTTGGTCGTTCATGCTTTTGCAGGACCAGGCTGCCAGTTTTGACGTGCGCGGTATGTGGGACCAGATGGGATGGGCGGCCAAAATCGTCGTCATCCTGCTGTTCTTCATGTCGGCCTGGTCGATCGGTGTGATGATCGATCGCGCCATCGCCTACAACGGCGCCCGTAAGCAGTCGCGACTCTTCGCCCCGGCCGTGGCCGGAGCGTTGCGCGAAGGCAAACTCGATGAAGCCATCAAGATCGCCGACCGCTACAACAAGAGCCACCTGGCGAAGGTTGTCGTGGCCGGATTGCAGGAGTTCCGCGCCCATCAGCTCAGCTCGGAAATTCCCGGCGAAGACATCGAAGCTTCCAAGCGCGCGCTCGAGCGCTCCGAAGCCATCGTGCACGCCGAACTCAAGCGCGGCGTCAGCGGCTTGGCCACCATCGGTTCAACCGCTCCCTTCGTCGGACTGTTCGGCACCGTCGTCGGCATCATCCACGCGTTCCAGGGCATTTCTTCGCAGAAGTCCACTGGTCTGGGCGCCGTGGCAGGTGGCATTTCCGAAGCCCTGGTCACCACGGCTATCGGTTTGTTCGTGGCCGTCCCCGCGGTGTGGGCCTTCAACTACTTCACCAACCGCATCGACGCGTTCGACGTGGAGATGGGCAACTCCAGCTCCGAGCTTCTGGATTATTTCCTGAAGCGCGTCCAGCGCGGCGCGGCGGTGAGCAAGTAAGCTGGGATCTGCGAGTTGAATTCGGAAGGGGAGCGGTGAGCCCGCGTGGGTGGCCGCTCCCTGGACCGAGAGGACTTAACGATGGAAAAGAAAAAAGCTCCCCCGCCGGTAGCCGACATCAACGTCACCCCCATGGTGGACGTGATGCTCGTGCTCCTCATCATTTTCATGGTCATCACGCCCATGTTGACCCACGGCGTTTCAGTCGACCTGGTGAAAACCAAGAATCCCATCACCATGCAAGCGGCCGATAAAGAAGACGCCATCCTGATTTCCATCACCCGCAATGGCAGCGTCTTTTTGAGCCCCGGGAATCTGAAGATTCAACCCTCGGATCTTCCCGAGAGGATTCGCGACCTGCTGACCAACCGGGTGGACAAGACGGTATATATTAAGGCGGATGCCCGTTCGCGCTACGAGGTCGTGGAAGACGTGGTGGATAACCTGCGCGCCGGCGGAGCGAATGAACTCGGCCTCATCACCGAGGAACCGCACGACAGCAGGCATTCGCAGCCGGGACAGTAATGCGCTGAGCCGCGCGCGTGAGGCATCCAACCGAACCGCGCGTCTGAGCCAGCGGTAGAAACAAGAAGCGAGGTAAACGAACTATGGCAATGGCAGTGGGCGGCACCGGCAGTGGGCCGCGATCCGAAATTAACATGACGCCTCTCATCGACGTGCTGCTGGTGCTGCTGATCATCTTTATGGTCATCACGCCGCTGACGCCGCACGGGCTGGAAGCTTTGGCACCCGAACCGCCCGACAAGAAGAATCAGCCGCCTCCCGATCAGGACCGCACGGTGGTCATCGTCATCGACAAAGACAAGAAGATGCACATCAACAACGAGGACACCGACATGGATCACCTCGGACCGCGCCTGGAGCAGATCTTCAAGACGCGCGCCGAGCGCGTGGTCTTCGTGAAGGGCGACCCCGATCTGGAGTACCAGGCCGTCGCGCAGGCGATCGACGTCGCCAAGGGGGCCCAGATCGATAAGATCGGCCTGATGACGCCTAAGCTGGAGGCCGGCAACTGATGAAGAGCGCGCTACTCGTAGCTGGTCTCGGCTGTCTGATTCTTTTCGCCACGGGCTGCGATAAACTGCGGTCCCGCGACGCGCTCAACCACGGCGTCCAGGCCTATAAAGGCGCGCACTACCCGGAGGCGGTGGAATACTTTAAGACGGCGGTGCAACTGGATCCCGATAACACCATGCCCCGCCTGTACCTGGCCACGGCCTACATGAGCCAGTACATCCCGGGCGCTATATCGCCGGAAAACCTCCAACTTGCCGACGAGGCCAAGTCGGAGTTCAACAAGGTTCTTGAAAAGAACCCCAATGACACCACGGCGCTGGCATCGCTCGCCTCGCTTGCTTACCAGCAGGCGCAGAGCATGCCGGATCTCGATCAGAAATTGAAGAAGCTCGACGAGGCCAAGGCGTGGTATCTCAAGCTGATCGCCGCCGATCCCCAGAACAAGGAAGGCTATTACAGCTTGGCCGTGATCGACTGGATCAAGTGGTACGCTGCCTGGAACAAGGCGCGCCTCGATCTGGGCATGAAGTCCGAAGAGCCCGGGCCCATCAAGGACAAACAGGCAAAGGCGGATTTGCAGACGCAGTATAGCGCCGTCGTCGAGGACGGCATCAAGAATCTGCAAAAGGCCCTGGACATCGACCCCAACTATGATGATGCCATGGCGTACATGAACCTTCTGATCCGCGAGCGCGCGGACCTGGACGATTCGCCCGAGCAGTACAAGACCGATATCGACACCGCCGACAAATGGGTGCAGAAGGCGCTTGACACCAAGAAGGCCAAGGCCCTGGCCGCCGCCAAAGCTTCGCAGCAGGGCGGCATCACGGAACCAGAAGACACCAAGTAGCCGCGCCTGTCAACGACCGGTCATAGCAGCCGGATCGGCTTTCCAGTTCGTTCCGTCACCTGCCCGATGCGATACGCATCGGGCATTTTCTTCTCATACAGCGCGGCGTCGCGTTCCGATAGCGCAATCAGCAGTCCGCCGGAGGTCTGCGGATCGTACAGCAGATCGTCGAACTCCCAGCTTCCTTCGACGCACGATGCCACGAACTCGCGGTTGTTCTTCAAACCGCCCGCAATGGCGCCTTGGCGCGCGTACTCCACGGCGCCCGGCAAAAAGCGCACCGCTCGCGGGTCGATCTCCAGCGTCACTTCGCTCGCCAGCGCCATCTCCCGCGCGTGGCCGAGCAGCCCGAAGCCGGTGACATCGGTGCAGCCGTGCGCCTCGCATTCCAGCATCGCTTCGCAGGCCGCACGATTCAGCGTCAACATGGACTCCACCGCCGACGCCACGTCGCTCTCCCGCGCGATTCCCTGCTTCAGCGCGGTCGCCACCACGCCCGTTCCGATGCGCTTGGTGAATACCAGTGCGTCGCCAGGACGCGCTCCCGCGTTGGTCTTGATGCGATCCGGATGGATGGTCCCGGTGATGGCGTAGCCGAACTTGATGTCGTCGTCTTTCACGCTGTGGCCGCCCAGCAGCACACAGCCGGCTTCGTGAATTTTCTCCGCGCCGCCGCGCAGGACCTCAGCCAATTCGTCCAGATCGCCCTTGGCCGGCCACGCCAGAATCGAAAGCGCCGACAGCGGCTTGCCACCCATGGCGTAAACGTCGCTGAGCGCATTGGCGGCCGCAATCGCGCCGAATGTATACGCGTCATCGACGATCGGAGTGAAGAAATCCACGGTCTGGACCAAGGCACACTCCGGCGTCAGCTTGTACACGCCGGCATCGTCGGCGGTGTCAAA
>JASIGB010000952.1:0-4727 GCA_030045355.1 Bryobacteraceae bacterium | reverse complement strand
CAAAAACCGGGGCAGGGCCATGATGGAATCTGATGGTTGAACTGCGCGCCGCTCGATCGTGAAGCCGGCAATGTACCCTGCGTGCGCGGCTATCTGCATCAATTGATCGTCATAAATGCCAAAGGGCCAAGCCAGCAGGTCGACTCGGCAATGGAGCATTCGTTCCAGAGTCGCTTTAGATTGCGTCAACTGAAAAGTGACGAACTCCTCATACTTCCGAGGACCGACCCGCCTCCGTTCGAGCTTGAAGTTGGGATGCCAATACGTGTGCGACTGCACATCGAACAGCCCCGTGGCCTTCAATTCCCGAAGTTCATCCCACGTCAATGCATAGCTCGCATGCGAAATCGCGGAGGGGTAGATGAATAGCGTGACGGGGATCTTGAACTTTTTCACTAGTGGAAACATTTCCGTATACACGGACCGGTGGCCATCATCCGCAGTGATCACAATCGAGTGCGGCGCGGGGGCGGGAGCATGGCCGCGCAGATAGTCAACAAGTTCCCGCAAGCGAATTACGTGATAGCCATTCTCAGCCAAGTAGTTCAGGTGGGACTCGAAATTTGTTGGCGTGATGGTGGTCGACCCCGCAGCCGCGGGATCAAAGCGATGGTAGACAAGTATTGGAACGCGTACTTTTTGCGCGTGCTCTGCGCCGATAGCCGAGCATGCCGCTAGCAACACACAGAAGAACGCTGTAGTCCACCTCATCCAGGTTGTTAAAGGCAATCTCGCAACCACAGAACGAAATGTTTTTTGGAGGAACCGCTAATGTTTTTGAAGCCGCTTGAGTGATTTGACCCATCACTTGGGAGAAGTCACTCAAATCGAGCTGCAAGACCAGCAATAACAACATGGCGCGACTGCGGCGAATGGCGGGGCAGCTGCTCGCTGTATTAGCAGAAACATGAGGACTGTCCATGAACGCCCGAGTTTTGCTCTTTGTGACTTGTTTTGCTTTTTCACCGCTATTCGCGCAGGCACCGATCGCCGGGGATGGAAATTGGCCGCGAGAAATTGATAGCGGAAACGTTCATCTGGTTATTTATCAGCCGCAGGTCGACAGTTGGAAAGATAACCGGATCGAATCCCGATCTGCGGTTATCGTCACGCGAAGAGAGGATCCGACTCAGATCTTTGGCATTGTTTCCATCAACGCAAGGACAGAGGTCGATCGGGAGACCAGGCTGGTGTCCTTTGAAGACATCGCGATCAAGAACGCGAATTTCCCCTCGGCACCTTCTCTTGAAGCGACCCTGCTTGTTGCCGTGCGCGACAGCGTTCCAAACTGGCCGCGAACCGTTTCGCTCGACCGTCTATTGGCTGACCTTTCGATTAGCCAAGCCGAAACGAAAGCCGAGTCGATCCGATTGAAGAATGAGCCGCCCAAGATCATTTTCAGCAAAGGACCGGCGGTGTTGATCTTGATCGACGGCGAACCTGTGTACAAACCTGTCGTGGCCACGCGCTATACGCGTGTCGTCAACACTCCGGCGCTGCTGCTGTTCGATTCGTCGACCCAAACGTTTTACCTGGATGGTATTCAGTGGTGGATGACAGCACGGGCACTGAAAGGTCCGTGGACAGCGGCGGCGAATCCGCCCCAGGACTTGAACGATGTCAAGCAGCAACTTACAGAGGATGAACAAAAGGAACCAGGCGCACCAACGTCGAACATACCTGCGGGAAATCCGCCGGCGGTCTACGTAAGCACAGTTCCCGCCGAGCTGATTGTCACGCGCGGCGAGCCGAGTTATGCTCCGATCCCGAAGACTAGCCTGGTCTTTGCCACGGATTCTGACAACGACATCTTCATGGACACGCAGAGCCAGCAATATTACGTCTTGCTTGCCGGCCGCTGGTTCCGTTCCAAATCGCTCGAGGGCAATTGGGCATGGGTGCCTGGAGAGCAGTTGCCGCACGACTTCGCGCGTATCTCTCCGGACAGCCCGAAAGGGCACGTACTCGCGTCGATTCCAGGAACTGAACAGGCTCGCGAGGCTGTGATTGCGAATCAAATTCCGCAGACTGCCACCGTACGACGCGGCGAAGCCAAGCTAAATGTCAAATACGCTGGTCCGCCGGAGTTCCGGTCAATCGAAGGCACCGACATGGAGTACGCCGTCAACACCTCGTCTGAGGTGATTCATGCCGAAGGCCGCTATTACGCAGTCGAACACGGGATCTGGTTCGTGGCGGATGATCCCGAGGGTCCTTGGGCGGTGGCGGACATAATTCCGGCCTGCATCTACACGATCCCTCCGAACTCTCCCCTGTTCCATGACCGCTACGTCTACGTTTATGGCGCGACGCCGGAATATGTTTACGTCGGCTATACGCCCGGCTACATGGGCGCATTTATTGACGATGGCGTCGTGGTGTTTGGAACTGGCTGGTGGTATCCCGGCCTGTGGTGCGGAGATTTTTGGTGCGGCTGGCCGTGGACTTGGGGATTCGGATTCGAATTCAGCTATTGGGGCGGCGGTTGGTTCTGGCGGCCTGTCGGCCATTACTGGTGGTATCACACGACGCCGGTTGTGCACCGTGCTTTCTACGAACATTGGAACCCCCACTGGGGCACTCCCAACCGGACCTGGGTGCGCGGCAATGTGAACGCCTATAGTCACTGGGAAGGCAACGCCGTTGTGGCTCGCTCGCTCGAAGCGCGCGCTGTCGTCTCGCGGCCAGAAGGCGCCGCACGTCCAGACGTGTATGCAGGCCGCGACGGGCAGGTTTATCAGTATCGTTCTAATGGCTGGTATCGGCAGGATAACTCCGGGCAATGGCAGCGAACGCCGGCGAATCCTGGCCTTGAGCAACAACGGGAGTCGCGCTCCTTTGGCCAAATCCGCCAAAGAGAATTCGAGAGCCGCGGCCAATCTCCCGGCATTCCGAGAACGGTAGCCCCGCCGAGGATGTCTATGCCGTCGATGCGCTCTGCGCCTTCCGGCGGAGTTGGTGGACGTCGATAGATCCGATCACTCGGAAAGGAACCAGCCATGGAAACCTTCATAACGGATTTCGAAAACATCGGGATGGCGGACATTGCACGAGTCGGTGGCAAGAATGCTTCGCTCGGCGAGCTTTTCAGAGCTCTCCGGCCGCAAGGCGTCGGCGTTGTTGACGGATTTGCGACTACATCGGACGCCTATTGGCATCTCATAGGCCAAGCAGACCTGCGAAGCAAGCTCGAGGCGCTCTTTGAGAACTTCGATCCTGAGAATGTCGACCAACTCGCCGAGCGAGGACATGCGGCTCGGGCTGCAATTCTTCAAACGCCTATACCCGAGGACTTGAACCACGCGATCATCGACGCGTACCAGCGCCTCAAAGACAGACTCGGCCGCGAAGCCGAGCTGGCTGTCCGGTCCTCGGCGACTGCCGAGGATCTGCCCGAGGCGTCGTTTGCAGGAGCCGCTGAGACTTTTCTAAATGTGCGTGGACCCGAGAATTTGTTGCATGCCGTTCATCAATGCTTCGCTTCGCTCTTTACGGATCGAGCCATCAGTTACCGTGCCCGACTCGGCTTCCCGCAACTCAAAGTGGCGTTGTCGGTCGGCGTGATGCCAATGGTCCGCTCCGACCGGGCAAGTTCCGGTGTGATCTTCACGCTCGATACCGAATCCGGCTTCCGCGATGTGGTTACCGTGACGGGCTCCTATGGTCTCGGTGAATTTGTCGTCCAAGGAGTCGTGACACCCGACGAATGGCTGGTCTTCAAGCCGACGTTGAAGCAAGGGTATGACGCCATTGTTAGCCGTCGCCTGGGATCGAAAGAGGTGCGGCTGGTGTACGCGCAGGGAACGCGGACTACGCAGAATGAAGCTACTCCCCTGGATGCCCGTCAATCCTTCTCCCTGCGTGACAGCGAGGTGCTGATGCTCGCCCGTTGGGCGTGTCTGATTGAGAAGCATTATTCGCGACTCGCCGGACGTGACATGCCCATGGATATTGAGTGGGCCAAAGACGGGATCACGGGCGAGTTATTTGTCCTGCAGGCGCGGCCCGAGACTGTCCACTCAACTAAGCCAAGAACGGCAACCGCTAACATCTATCGGCTCAGAGAAAGCGGCGGCACTCCTTTGGTCGTCGGGCAGGCTGTCGGAGAGAAGATCGGCGCAGGACCGGTCCGTGTGGTGCGGGAGGTATCGAGCTTAGGCGCCGTTCGGGACGGCGAAGTTCTGGTGGCCCACAACACGGATCCTGATTGGGAGCCGGCGATGCGCCGGGTGGCGGCAATCGTCACCGACGAAGGAGGACGCACTGCGCACGCAGCAATCGTTTCCCGAGAGTTCGGAATTCCTTGCATCGTGGGCACTGGAAAAGCGACTGCCGCACTCACAACGGGGCAGGAGGTGACCATTTGCTGCGCCGAAGGATCGGAGGGGCATGTTTATTCCGGCCTGGTTCCCTTTGCTGTGGAGCAAATCGATGCAGCGTCCGTTCCGCAGACCCACACCAAGATCATGCTTACTGTTGGCGACCCGGGCCAGGCCTTCAAGTTCGCCATCATTCCCAATGGAGGGGTGGGACTGGCCCGGACGGAGTTCATCATCACGAACCACATCGGGATCCATCCGATGGCCTTATGCCGCTTCCCGAAGCTCCAGGATCGGGCGGCGGTCGAGGAGATTCGGAAACGAATCGGGAACGAAGATGCCAGGGAGTTTTTCATCCGGCGGTTTAGTGAGGGCGTAGGCCGCATTGCCGCGGCCTTCTCTCCGAAG
>JASIGB010000951.1:0-2575 GCA_030045355.1 Bryobacteraceae bacterium | reverse complement strand
GATGCGATCACCCCGAATTGGCCGCCTTACGACGGAAATTGGCCGGTGGCGCCTCCGCCGAAATAAGTACGCGCGCAGCGGCTATACTGAGATTCTGGTGAACAAGCGAGCCATCACCTGGTTGCTGGCGGCGCTGCTGGCGCTCGCGGGCGCGGCGGCTGCGCCTGCGTCGACGGCCCGCACTCGCGATGCCGCAGCGGTCATCGTCTGGATCGCGCAAGATCGCGCCGAACAGCAAATTCCAGTCCGGGCGCGAGTGGCTCGCAGCGCACCCGTGCTGGTGCGATCCGGCTACGAAGCCCCCGCCCCAACCCGGATTTTCGCCGCGTTCCTTTATCAACGTCCTCCTCCTGCTCTTCGATAGCTCCCAGATCGAAGAAGAAAGGAGGCGCCATGCCTAAGAAAAGCGCGGGCCAGTTCCTGCGTAATTTGTTTCGCGGTCCGGCTGGGTCCGGATCGTTGCTTGCTACCATCAACCGGTGTCGCGAGGAATTGGACGCCCTAAGCGACTCCGAGCTTCAGGCCATCGCCTGGCGCGGCATGGACCTGGCCGGAGTTGTCGCGCTGACGGCCGCAGCCGCGGAACGCGTGCTGGGCCTGAAGATGTTCGACGTCCAGTTCGAAGGCGCGCTCGCGCTCACCGAGGGAAAGATCGCCGAAATGCAGACCGGCGAAGGCAAAACGCTAGCCGCCGTTCCCACCGTCGCGTGGTTCGCGCGCGAGGGTGCGGGCGTCCACGTCCTGACGGTGAACGATTACCTGGCGCGGCGCGACGCCCAATGGATGGGCGGCATCTACGAATTCCTGGGGCTTTCAGTGGGGTTCATCCAGCAAGGCATGAATGCGGACGAGCGCCGCCGTGCCTACGCCTGCGACATCACCTACGCGACGGCCAACGAAATCGGCTTCGATCTATTGCGCGACGGGCTGGCGCTCTATCCGGGCGAGCAGGTGCAACGGGCCTTCGCGACGGCCGTGATCGACGAAGCTGATTCGATCCTGATCGATGAAGCGCGCATTCCGCTAGTGATCGCGGGCGGCGAAGCAGGCGCGGAACCGCTGGCATACCGGGTGGACCATGTCACGCGTCATTTCCGCCGCTGGCGTCATTTCACGCTGGACGAATACGCGCGCAATATCGCGCTTACTGACGCGGGCATTCGCGCGGTGGAAACTTCGTTCGGCTGCGGCAATCTCTTCGATGAACACAATCTTGCGCTGCTGACCGCGGTCCAGGATTCCCTCCACGCGCACGCGCTGTTGCGCCGCGACGTCGACTATCTGGTGAAGAACGGCGCGATCGAATCCGTCGACGAATTCAAGGGCCGCATCGCGGAGAACCGGCGCTGGCCGGCAGGTTTGCACACTGCCATCGAGGCCAAGGAAGGCGTGGCGCTTAAGACGCAGGGGCGGATTCTCGGGTCCATCACCTTGCAAAACCTGATGTCACTTTATCCGCAGATCTGCGGGATGACCGGGACCGCCGCTACGCAGGCCGAAGAATTCCGTCTGGTGTACGGGCTGGAGGTGGAAGTGATTCCCACCCATCGGCCGGTCATTCGCGTGGATTCGCCCGACGTCGTCTTCGCGCATCGAGGGGACAAGGAACTGGCCGTGCTCGGTGAAATCCGCAAAATGCACGCCACAGGCCGGCCGGTGCTGGTGGGAACGCGCAGCGTGGAGGAGTCCGAACGCTTGAGTGCGCGGCTTTCGGGTTCAAATCAAGCGGAGGTTCCTCACCAGGTGCTGAACGCGCGACATGAAGAGCTGGAAGCCGGAATGATCGCCCGCGCCGGCGAGCGCGGCGCCGTCACGATTTCGACCAATATGGCTGGCCGCGGCACGGATATCCGATTGGGCGAGGGCGTGGCCGAGCTCGGCGGATTGCACGTGATCGGGACCAATCGCCACGAGAGCCGCCGCATCGATCATCAATTGCGCGGCCGCGCGGGGCGGCAGGGCGATCCGGGCAGCTCGCGATTTTTCGTCTCGCTCGAAGACGATCTGCTGGTGAAATACGGTGGCCAGCGGCGCGGCGCGGAGCGGGATTTCGACTTGGATATCGAGCAGATCCAACGCATCGCCGAGGGACAAAA
Organism: Bryobacteraceae bacterium; assembly: GCA_030045355.1. Classification (GTDB taxonomy): domain Bacteria; phylum Acidobacteriota; class Terriglobia; order Bryobacterales; family Bryobacteraceae; genus Palsa-89. The sequence goes on along the minus strand of JASIGB010000951.1, from coordinate 479 downwards.
TCTCGAAATCCGGCGCTTTCTGCAAAAATACGAGAGCGTCATCGAAGGACAGCGCCAGAAGATGCAGCGTCGGCGCCAGGCGATCCTGACCGGCGAGACGGCCGTTTCCTCTGAGTTGGAGCGACTGGTCGCCCTCCGCACCATCGACGATCTGTGGGCTGATTATTTGTTCACCATCACCGATCTCCGCGAAGGCATCCAGTGGATTTCCTGGGGCGGCCGCGACCCGCTGCACGAGTATCTAGCTTCGGTCCATGCCATCTTCACCAAGCTCGAAGAAGATCTGGACAGCGAAATCGCGACTCGCCTGGAAGCGGCTCAGACATCAGGCTTGGACCCCACCGAGCGCGGCGCCACTTGGACCTATCTGACAACAGACCAGCCGTTCGGAACGGGCACCGAGCGGATCCTGCGCGGTTTGCTGCGAAAGAACAGGAATCAGGGCTGAATCGCTGGCGGGCTTACGCGACCAAAGCCAC
>JASIGB010000950.1:0-4270 GCA_030045355.1 Bryobacteraceae bacterium | reverse complement strand
GCCCGGAAAATATCGCCTCGTGGTTGCCGATGACGGCACTCCCATGCCGGACCAGGGAGGGCAGGAAATGACGGTGACAGAAGGTGGGACCGCGACGGTTGAGCTGAAATAGGAATTCAAGAATTCAAGAATTCAGGAATTCAGGAATCCAGAATGAAGCAACGAATTGGAATTTTGCATCCCGGGCAGATGGGGATCACGGTCGCGATTTCCGTGCGCAATAGCGGGAATGAGGTGTTCTGGGTTTCCGAAGGCCGGAGCGCGGCGAGTGCGAAACGCGCGGCCGAGGCCGGTTTGCTGGATGCGGGGACGATGGCCAGGCTTTGCGGAATTTGTCCGGTCATCGTGAGCGTGTGCCCGCCGGAGTTCGCCGAGCGGGTGGCGGAGCAAGTCGCGCAATGTTTCTACACCGGGTTGTTCGTGGATGCCAACGCCATCTCGCCCGAGCGTGCCCAGCGCATCGCCGGGAAGTTGGAAGCAAGCCACGCGCGTTTTGTCGACGGCGGGATCATCGGTCCGCCGGCCACGGCGCGGAACCGCACGTGGCTGTACCTGGCGGGCGAGCATGCGGCGGAAGCAGCGGGATATTTCATCGCGGGTCCGATCGAAGTGGAAGTGCTCGAAGGCGGGATCGGGCGCGCGTCCGCGCTGAAGATGTGCTTCGCTGCCTATTCGAAGGGGTCGATCGCGCTCGCGTGCGCGATTTTGGCAGCGGCGCGGCAGTTGGATGTGTTCGATGATCTGAAGCGGCAGTGGGCCAGGAGCGGGCCATCGTTGGAGGAGTTGGAACGCCAGATCGCGGGCGCAGCGCCGAAAGCTTGGCGCTTCACGGCCGAAATGCACGAGATCGCGGCGACCTTCGAATGTGCCGGCGTGCCACCCGAGTTTCCTCGAGCGGCTGCCGAGATTTTTCGCCGCCTCGAAACTTTCAAGGGTTCCGAGGCGGCGCCTCCGAGAGCAATTCTGGACCGGTTGGTCCTCGCTGAGCCGGTAACTAAAGACGCGGAGATCACGAGCCACCGGTGATAGTGAAGGTGGCGGCTTTGCTCGCCGCTGTGCCTACCGTCACGACGACGGGCTGCGGGCCGGAGGCCAAGCCGGAGGGCACGACGAAGTTGATCTGCGTCACGCCCACCAGGCCGTAGGGAATTCCATCGAAAGCGATGTTGGCGGTCTTGTCTCCGATGGTCAACGTCACGGGCAGGATGGATTTCGGAAGGCTGCTGAGCGGCGTCGAAGAAGCTGGCGCCGAGCCGGTGGCGAGCGCCGGAGAAACTTCGCCGTCGCCGGTGATAAAGAGGATGAGCGTCTGCCCCGGCGCGCCGCTCGCGTAGGGTACGGTGTTGCCGTTCGCGTCGGTGAAGATGCCGGGCGCCGCGGCGGCAATCTGGATCTGGGCGCTGGTGCTTTCGCCGCCTTGCGAAACGGTCAACGTGGCCGCGCCGGGCGCGATGCCGTAGGGGATTTGCATGTTCACTTGCGTGGGCGAAACATAATAGAGCGGCGCCGAAATGTTGTTTACCGTAGCGGTGAATCCCTGCATCTGGTCCGGCAGCGGCAAAGTGCTCGCGGTTTGTTCGGCTTGTCCGAGGTTGGAGCCGAAGACGCTCAGGATCATTCCGGGAGCGTAGACAGATTGAAAAGAAGCTCCATTGCCGGTAGCAGTGATGGCCGGTTTCGAAATGTTAAGCTTGGCCAGGGCCGCGGCAGCGAGTTTCGCGACGTCGATGGAGCCGAGGCCGGTGCAAAGATCGTAGCCGGGACCGGCGTTGTAACCCATGAGGCCGGTGCTGCAATCGGGCGTGCCGACCTGGCAAGGCACGATGTTGTTGCCGGCTGTGATGTCGTGGAAGGCCGTGGGCGCGTTTTGTGCCAGGCTATAGAGCAGAGTGTTCACGTTTCCCAAGCCGGGCTTGCTTTGTGCGCCGTTGGAGACCAGGTATTGATTGAGCAGCGTCAGCATCCCGGAAAACATGGGCGCCGCTCCGGAGGTTCCACCGGATGCCTCCGTCTGGCCTTTTGAAACGACCATAAAGGGATCGTGGTCGCCCGAAGCCGCCAGCGCGACATCGGGCTGATCGCGCTGGCCGTCGTTCGGTACCCCGGGACCCGCTTGCCAGGACGGTTTCGAAAAAAAAGAACTGACGCCGCCGGTGCTGGCTTCGATGCCGCCGGAGTTGGTGTCGTTCCAAACTGCTTCGGGGATATAGGAAAGCGCCGATGCGCCGTTCGCCGTGTTCGTCGCGGCCCAATAATTTCCAGTCCCTTCGTTAAAAGTGGTTCCGCCGACGCCGGTCACTTCGGGGATGTCGGCTGGGAAGCGGGTGGCCAGGCCGTCCTTGGCGATGCTGACGCCATTGTTGTCGCAGCCGGCGGCGCCGATATCGCCGCTCGAATTGACCCAGGTGATGCCTTCGGTGTTCCCCTGCTGGGCCAGCGTTCGATAGCTTGCGAGCTCGCTGGGGGCTACCGACGTGTCGCAGCCGATGTGGAAGCTCGCGCTGACTACCGGCGCCAGCGCCTGATCGATGGCGTAGCTCACGGCGTTATAGGCGTTGCTCGTGTAGACGAACAGGAAGGTCGCGTTGCGGGCTACCGAGCCGGACATTTCGAGGTCGAGATCGGCCTCGCCTTGCGAGGAACTGTAGCCGGGATTGGTCATTCCTGGGACCGAGATCATCTGGAGGTTCTGGGTAGGGAGGTTATATTGCGAGCGAAAGGTGGCGATGTCGGAGATCTGCACCTCGGACTCGCCCGCGATCACCAGGCTTTGTCCGGCGCCGTCGATTCCGCTGGAGAGCAGCGACGAGAAGTCATAAATGGTAGCCAGGTCATCGGGGGCCAAGGTGTGGGTTCCCGTGCTGGAAGTGTCGGCCGGAGTTAAGCGCCCGTCGGGCTCCGGCAGAAAGTCGTCTAGTCCTCCGAGGGCGAGGACGACATCTGCCAGAGCCTGCGGGATCGAGGGATTCCGGACGTTGGAGTAGTGCACGGTATGCGCGGAGCGGAAACGGTGCAGGGCAGGGTGAAACACCGATTCGACTATGCCGGCGGTACCTTTGAAGACGATCAGGGATCGTCCACGTCCGACCCAGCCCACCTGAAATCCTTGCGATTCGAGCCAGCTTGCGATCTTAGATGCGTCGGAGGCGCTGGCCCCGAAGCGATCGGCGTACTGTTCGGGCGTGAGCCATTGATGGTAATTGGGGGAAGCGGGATTATGGAGATCGGCAATCAGCCGGTCGCGGGCGGCTGCCTGAGCTGGAGACGGCTTCAGGAATAAGACGAGGTCACCCATCGCTTGGGACGGGTCGGCAGCGCCTTCGTCGACATAGGCGCTGGAAATGGTGCGGACATGGCCGGGCAAAATGGCGCGGCGTGAATCATCGATGGGGCCGGAGATTCGATCGGCCGCGAATAAAGAAGCGGTACACAGTACCGCGAACAGAGCCGGGCTCGCCGGCAAGCGACGATTACGCATCGGGCATCACTCTATGTATGGGAAGGCGCGATCGCGCGGCAAACACCCTCACAAGAGTGTTCGCGGCGGGAGCGGTTGAGGATACACTACAAAAATGAGCGATCGAAAAAGCATCGAAGTGCCGGGGTTGGAGCATGTTAACCCGATCCCGAATGCCAGCAGGGTAGGGCCATTTCTCGTGAGCGGAGGAATCTTTGGCAAAGATCCGGCCACCGGAAAAGTGCCGCAAGGGATTGAAGCGCAGTGCGAGCAGACCTTCGCCAATATCCGAACGGTTCTGGCCGCCGGCGGGGCGACGCCGGAAGATGTAATCAAATTGAGTGTCTGGCTGAAAGACATCGCGGACCGGCCGGTGATGAACAAGCACTGGGTGAAGTTGTTCCCGGACGCGCATTCGCGGCCGGCGCGGCACACGTTTAATACGCCCGATCTGCGCGATCCGCTGCTGGTCGAGTGCGAGGTCATGGCGGTCATTCCGGCAAACAAATAGCCCAAACATAGAAGACATGAGACTCGCCAGCTTTCATGCGCGCGGCCGCGACCGGATCGGGACGGTGGAAGACGGCCTCCTGGCGGAGATCGCGGGGCCAGCGAGCCTTCTCGAACTAATCGAATCGGGAGCGGGTTTCCGGCGCACCGGCGAAACATTTTCGATCAGCGGCGTGACCTGGTACGCCCCGGTGCGGCGCCCATCCAAGATTTGCTGCCTGGCGCTGAACAACAGCGCCAACAGCGACCGCATCCTGCAAGGGCCGAAGCATCCAGCGATGTTCATCAAGCCGGCCAGCGCGC
>JASIGB010000949.1:0-3074 GCA_030045355.1 Bryobacteraceae bacterium | reverse complement strand
CGAAAGTGATCGATTCCATCGTGAAGGAGTTCCGCGAGCTGAAGGACAACCTGGTGCCGGCCGAAGAGCTGCGCCGCGCCAAGGACAACCTGAAAGGCTCGTTCATGCTGGGCCTGGAGTCCACCTCCAGCCGCATGGGAAATCTCGCGCGGCAGGATTTGTATTTCCAGCGTTTCTTCACCTTGGACGAGATGCTGGAAAGCATCGAGGCCGTCAACGCCGAGCAGGTGCGCGAGATCGCGCGCGAGTTTTTCAATCCGAAGAACATCACGCTGGCCGTGCTGGGCAACCTGGGCGAGTTTCGCATCAAGCGCGAGGAGCTCGACTGTTAAATCCATTGCGTAACGCCGCGCGAACCGTTCTGGTTCTCTGCGCCATCAGTGCGTCTCTATTCGCGCTCGATCTCAAGAAGCTCAAGCCGCAGGGCTACGTCAGCGATTTTGCGCATGTGCTCAGTGCGGATTCTCGCGAGCAACTGGAAGCGTATTGCGGCCGCTTGGAGCGCCTGACCGGAGTGCAGATGGCCCTGGTGACGCTGCCGTCGCTCGAGGGCGAACAGATCGAAGAAGTTTCCAACGACCTGTTTCGGCAATGGGGCGTCGGCAAGAAAGGAAAAGACGAGGGCATCATGCTGCTGCTCGCCGTCCAGGAGCATCGCGACCGCATCGAGGTCGGCTACGGGTTGGAGCCGCTCCTGCCCGACGGCTTCGACGGCAGCATTTTGCGCAACATCCGGCCGTTCCTGCAGCAAGGCAGCTACGGCCAGGCCATGATGTCGGGCGCGGTGCAGATCGGAGCCACGATCGCTCGCGCCAAAGGCGTCTCGCCCCAGGGACGCGGTCCCACGCGAGACCGAACATACACCACCCGCCAGACCGTTCACATTCCCGGCATTGTAATTGTCATCGGGATTGTCCTGCTGATCTTCCTGCTGCGCGGCGGCGGAGGCGGCGGTTTTTTGATGGGCATGCTTCTCGGTAATCTATTAGGATCTGGACGCAGAGGCGGCGATGACTGGGGCGGAGGCGGCTTCGGCGGGGGCGGAGGCGGAGGGTTCGGCGGCTTTGGCGGAGGCGATTCGGGCGGGGGCGGGGCATCTGGGAATTGGTAAGGCGGGAGTTGGTAGTTGCGGCAGTTGGCGGGCGGATTGAAATGGAAGATAAACTCCACGAACTGGTCGAGCGTCTGAAGCAAGCGCACGGCGATCGCCTGCTGGCGGTGATTCTCTACGGTTCGGCCGCTTCCGGCGAGCACAAAGAACATTTTTCGGATATCAATGTTTTATGCGTTCTGAGCCGGATTACGCCCGCCGAGCTGGCAGTGGATGGTCCGATCTTCGAATGGTGGCGCGGCCTCGGCAATCCTCCGCCGCTTTTGCTGACCGAAGAGGAAGTGCGCACCTCCACCGATTGTTTTCCCATCGAGTTTCAGGACATGAAAGAGCGGCGGCGCGTGTTGTTCGGCAAAGACGTGATTGAGAACCTGGCGATCGAGAAGACGTTCTATCGCGCGCAAGTGGAAATGGAACTGCGCTCGAAACTGCTGCGCCTGCGCCAAAAGGCGGCGGGCGTGCTTTCGAACGACGGCGCGCTTTTGCGTCTGATGATCGATTCGGTGCCTAATTTCCTGGTGCTGGCGCGGCATGCGTTGCTGCTCGCGGGAGTGCCGTCCGGATGGCGCAAGCGGGAGATCGCGCGGCACATGCCGGATATCGGCGCCGACAGCGCGCCGTTTGAAACGCTGCTGGATTTGCGGGATCAAAACAAATTCGCCAAAGACGTGGAAGCGCAAGCGCTGTTCGCCAGTTACCTGAGCCAGATCGAAAAGTTGGTCGGCCAGGTGGATCGATTAGAGAAATGAGAGGGATCGAATGAAAGTCGCATTGATCGTCATCGGGGTGATCGTGCTGGCCGTTCTCTGCGTGTTCGGCTGGGCCATGGGATCGCGGAATACGCTGGTTACCGAGCACGAAGCCGTGAACGCGGCCTGGTCGCAAGTGGACGTGGCGCTGCAGCGCCGCGCCGATCTGATACCGAACCTGGTGGAGACTGTGAAAGGTTACGCCAAACAGGAGCAGGCGGTGATCAAGGAAGTCACCGATGCTCGCGCGGCCTTGGGGGGGGCGCGTACGCCGTCGGAAAAGATCCAGGCCAATACGCAATTGGACGGAGCCCTCAGCCGGCTGCTGGTGGTGGTGGAAAATTATCCGCAACTGAAGTCAAACGAGAATTTCTTGCGGCTGCAGGACGAGCTGGCCGGCACGGAGAACCGGATCGCGGTGGAACGGCGCAAGTACAACGAAACGGTGCAGCGTTATAACACCGATATCGAGCTGTTCCCCAACAACCTGGCGGCGTCCATGTTCCACTTCGAGCGCGACGATGCGTATTTTAAGACTCAAGGCGACGCTCGCAACGCTCCGAAAGTCTCTTTCTAAGATCGGATTCTTAAGATCGAAGGCTTGGTACGCCGCGTGCCTGCCTCCTGATGGAGGTAGTCGTGCGTTTCTCATTCGTTACTTGCTTTGTTCTCGCAGTTGGACTTGCCGCTTGCAACAAGGGGCAAAACCAAGCCCAGACGCAGGCCGCCGAGCAGCAGGCTGCAAATGTTACCAGCGGAAATCCCGCTGACGGCAATCTGGCGCCCGTGGCGCAGGGAACGCCGCCCGCGTCGCCCTCCGGAGAAAGCTACGCGCCGCCTCCCGAGTACGAACAAAATAACGATCAGGCTGCTTCCTACGAGCACCCCGTCCAAGCGTCGGAGCCGCCGCCGCCGCTTCCCGATTACGAGCAGCCTCCCTGTCCCGGCGACGATTACATGTGGACACCGGGTTATTGGGATTATGCGGATGCCGGTTACTATTGGGTGCCGGGTGCGTGGGTGCTGGCGCCATATGTGGGCGCGCTGTGGACGCCGCCGTGGTGGGGTTTCGATAACGGCGTTTATATTTGGCACGCCGGATATTGGGGGCCGCACATCGGCTTCTACGGCGGTATCGATTACGGGTTCGGATACACGGGGCGCGGCTACTATGGCGCGTATTGGAATCAGGGGCAGTTGGATTACAACAGCGC
>JASIGB010000085.1:0-7750 GCA_030045355.1 Bryobacteraceae bacterium | reverse complement strand
GTCGGTGACGTAGTTCATCCACTTGATGATTTCCGAGATCGCGCGGCGGGTCCCTGCAATTTCGCCGGGCTTGCGGAACAGGGCGATGTTGACGTCTTTCTGGAAGCCGGAGACGCGATTCTTGACCGTGACTTTTTGCGGTTCGACAGGGAGATTGGCGACGCGCAGGCGCTCGTCCTGGAAGGGATCGTGCGTCAGATCGACGTTCAGCTTGATGTCGTCCTTCACAGTGTCGCCAATGGCCACCAGGCGGTCGGCCAGCCAATCTCCAAGACCATTGCGCTCCAGCACTGACATGGCCACGTCGATGTTGGCCTTGAACTGGATCAGGCGCTCGCGCTGATCGGCGACGGCGCCGTCGCGGATGCCGACGAACTCCACGCCATAATGTTCTTCGAATGTTTTGGCCAGTGCGACGAAATATTCCGAGTTCATTTTCATCGCGTAGGGATGGCTGGGATAGCCGATGATCTGTTCGTGATGGCCGGAAATCTTTCCGTTGCGCGCGTAGGGCCAATAGCCTTTGACGGTTTTTCCGATCACGATCATCGGACGGCGGTCGGCGGGATCCCATTGCTCCATGGTTTTGAGCGCGGCGACTACCTGGTCATAGTCGTTACCGTCTTCGAGCGTGAAGACGTTCCAGCCGTAGGAAGTCCACTGATCGACCAGGCGGTAGTGATCGTACTTGGCGGCAATCACGCCGCCCAGCAACGCGTCGTCGATGCCGGCGTTGTTGTCGGAGAACATGACGCGCAGGCGCTTGCCCACCTGTAGCGCCAGCGCCTGGGTTTTCATTTCCTGGGCGTGGCCCTCGGTCATCGCAAATTCGCCTTCGAAGGCGATGACTTTGGGACCCGACAGGGAAGCGCCCACCATGTCCCAGAACGCGGCCTTGCCCGCGGCGGTCGCGACTCCGATGCCGGAGGGTCCGCCGTTGACGTCGTTGGTGAGGTCGGTGGACTCGGCATGCCCGGCGAGCGCGCGAATGCCGCGCAGTTTCGCTTCGGCGAACAACGGATGGTCGGTGAGGTTATGTTGTTGGAGCAGCGTAGCGAGAGCGCCAGCGCCGCGGCGGAAACCGAGCGCGTCGATGCCAAGCATGGCGATGTGCGGATCCACGTAATAGCGCTTATCGCCCGTGGCTTTGTATTTTCGCGCCAGCGCCTCGCCCATAATCATCCACAGCGCGTAGCAAGTGGGAATGCAATGGCCGCCGGCAAGCATGAACTTATCGCAATAAGGATGCTTGGGGCGGCGATAATCATAGCGCAAGCCGCCGAAATCGGGGCCGGCCAGATGCACGGCGACGTTGTAAGGCGTGTAGGCCAAAGGCCCGCCGAAGTGCCCGGTCTGCGCGTAATTGCCGAGTAAGACGAGGGTCATGCAAGTCATGAAGCCGGCGTCTTCCAGGCGCTCGCGGTCGTAGGCGGAGGTCAGTGGTTCAACAGGAGAAAGTAGAGTTTGAGCACTTACGGCCAAGGGTATTGCCTCCAGGTACGCTTTTGGCGCGATATTCTAATATGCCAGATTCGGCGGGCGCGGAGGAAATCCGGCCCTCGCCAGGCGTCTTACGCGACTTATTCTTCCCGCAGGGATGCGAGCGGGTCGATGCGGGCGGCGCGGCGCGCGGGAAGATAGCAGGCGAGCAGCGCGAGAGATGCCAAAAGCAGGGGAGCGCCGAGGAGCAGCAGCGGATCTTTCGTCGAGTCAGCTAAGTTGGCGGCGCTGAACAGGCCGTGCGCCAGAACGCGGTAGACGAGAAATGCGCCGAAGAACCCGAACACGGATCCGATGGCCACCATCACGACGCCTTCCCGGAGCACCAGCCGCAGCACTTGGGCACTGCGCGCGCCGAGCGCCATGCGGATGCCGATTTCCTTGCGGCGTCGCGCCACTGCGTAGGCGGTGACGCCAGCCAGACCGATGCAGGCGAGGATCAGTCCGAACACGCCGATGCCGCCATAGATCGACCAACTGAGATGAAGGATAGCTGTGAACTGCCCCAGACGCTCGTCGACGGTGCCGGCGTTGAAGACCGTCAGGCGCGGGTCTAGCGATGCGATCGTGTTGCGCACGTCGCTCATGGTGTTTGCGGCCGTGCCGCGTACAATGATCGTCGCGCCCGGATCGACGGAGGTGGAGGGTTGCGCCGTGAAGGGAACGAAGACGGTGGAGACGGGATTTGGCGCTGCAAATCCGACTTTGACGTTGCGTGCGACGCCGAGGACCACGTAAGTGTGGGACTCATCGCGAAGAAGTTTTCCAACGGGGTCTTGCCGCGAGAAGAAGCTCTGCTGCGCTGTTTCATCGATGACCACGGGAATGGCGCCCGAAGCTGGGTTACGGTCGAGCTCGCTGAATTCGCGGCCCCGCACCAGCGGTACGCCCAACGTGGAGAAGTAACCCAGTCCGATGCGCTGCCTCACCGCGTCCCGCAGGAGATCCCCGTACGCTCCGGGGACGGAAAAATGGACGTTGGGGGCAGTCGATACGATGTCGGCAAACGGGACTGCGTCGGCCAGGGTCACGGCATGAACGCTGGCGAGTTTCGATAAATCGCGGGGAAGTTTTTCGTACAGGGCCGCTGTCTGCTCCTTGGAATAGCCGTCCCGGCTCGGATCGAGTTGAAAGAGATCGACGCCGCGGGTGTCGAAGCCAGGATCCATCCGATAGCTTCTTCCAAATCCGAAGATGATATAGCCGGTGACCAGCAATAAGGTCAACGAGCCCGCCACCTGATAAACCACCAGCAAGTTGCGGAGCCCGAAGCGCCGGTAGCCGCGAAGCGGAGTCAACGCGCCTTGCTTCAGTGTGGTGGCGACGTCGGTGCGCGTGGTGGCCAGTGCGGGCGCGAGGCCGAATCCGACGCCCGTGATCAACGCGACCGCCAGCGTCAGCAGTAACACGCCGAGGTCCGGGCGCAGGGAGGCCAGGTTCGCCTGCAAGAAAAGGGAAGAAACCAGCCTGGATGTGAACACCTGATTGGCCAGCAAATAAGCCAGAACGAATCCTCCGGCGCCGCCCGCGAGTGAAATGATGATGCTTTCGGTTAGCAGTTGGCGTATCAGGCGAAAGCGCCCCGCGCCCACCGAAAGGCGAATGGCGATCTCCTTGCGGCGTTGTGCGCTGCGCGCGAGCAGCAAATTGGCGAGATTGGCGCAGGCCAGAGACAATACCAGCCCCAGCAACACGGAAATATAGGCGAACACCATCGCACGTGCCGCGGCCGGCAGCGGAGCGATGCCATTCACGGATAGAAAGCGGACATGGCGCGCGCTGTGAACGTTGCCGGCGCCCGGTTTCTCCAGGTCGAGCCGCTGCGTCACGGCATCGAGTGTCGCTTCCACGGTCCGTGGATTCGAACCGGGCGCGAGGCGGATTACGACGTGGCAGGCCTGCGGCTTCGCGTTCGCGGCCAGTTCCGGCGCAATGGACGCGCCGGAAGTCACGGGCACGAACAGGTCTGCTGCCTGGATCGGCCACACCCCATGAAAATCCTGGGGCGCGACACCAAGCACAGTCGTCAGGTGGCCATCGACGCGAAGAGCCTGCCCGATCGCTTGCGGGTCCGAATTCAAATGCGTGCGCCAGAAGCGATCGCTGATTACCACCACGGGAGCCGTCTCCGGTTGCGCGCCGCCGGCCTGAAAGAAGCGCCCTTGCTCGGGCAACATTCCTAATACTGAAAAATATTCAGGAGAAACCACCAGACCGAAAAGGCGCTCCGATCTGGTGTCTTTCTCGCTCTCTCTCACGACGGCGAATGGGACGGCATCAGTGAACGCCGCTGCGGACGCCACTCCCTGCTGTTCGCGGTAGCGCTCGAAGTAGGTATAGGGCACCGGCGTATCCAGACCAATCAGGCCGGCGCGATTCGTTACGCCCGCCGGTGGATGCATAATCAGCCCGTTGAACTCGCCGAAGAAAAAGCTGCACACGCCGATTCCAATCGTCAGAGAGAAGATTCCGACGGCCGCGTATCCCGGCGATTTCGCGAGCATCCGCAGCGCGTATTTGGTATCGGCGCGAAGTTCCGAGAGATATTCGGCGGCCAGGCGCAGCGCGATATCGGCGAGCAGCCGGACCAATCCCCAAATGCCATGCCGGCGCCAGATTTCGGGCGCGGCATCCACGCCCGCGCGCTCCAGGTCCTCGCCGTAGAGCACCTGAAATTCGTGGGGGAAGGCGCGGGCGAGCGCGCGGTACAGGCGCAGAGAAAATTTGACCTGATCGCGCATACGTAGGCTCACCTATTGCTCGCGCAGAGCCGCCAAAGGGTCGATTCGCGACGAGCGGCGAGCCGGAACGTAGCAGGCGAGCAGCGCGAGCGAAGCCAGCAGCAGCGGCGCGCCAATGAGCAGAAGGGGATCGTGCGCGCTCGATGAGAACGCGTCCCCGACTTCATGCGTGATCGCCGAAAGCGCACGCGAGATGGCCCAGGCGCCGAAGTATCCGAGCACCGAGCCGGCAATCACCAGGATGCTGCCTTCCTTCATCACCAGGGCGAGGATCTGTCCGCGTCGCGCGCCCAGCGCCACTCGAATTCCGATCTCTTTGCTGCGGCGCGCAACGGCATAAGCGGTTACACCGGCGAGGCCAATGCAGGAGAGAATCAACCCGAAGAGCCCGATGCTGCCGTAAATAGCGCTGGACGTTTCCACGTTGGTATTCACCTGGTGCACGCGATCGGTGACGGTCGACACATTGAACACCGTAACGCGCGCGTCGAGCGATGCGATCTCGCCGGTGACGGTCTCAACGACGTTGGAACCGGGCTTGCCGCGAACAATTAGCGTATCGTTCGGGAGCAGCGGGCCGGCCGGCGTCAGGTCAGCGTCCATCCGTGGAGCGGCGGAATTGGACGCGCCGAACGGAACGAATACGACGGCCGGTGGTTTTGCGGAAACGAGAGCTGACTTCTGGTCCGGAACCACGCCAACAACGGTGTAGGTGGCATTGTCGTCATGAAACGTTCGTCCCACGGGCCCATCTTGGCCGAAGAATTCGCTCGCGCCGGTTTGGTTCAAAATCGCGGGGATCGCTCCGGAGGCGGCGGATTCATCGACATCCGTAAACTCCCGGCCGCGCAGCGGCGCGATGCCAAGCGTGGAAAAATATCGCGCGCCCACGCGTTCCCGGTCCGCATCCCGCAAAAGTTTGCTGCCTGGAACGCCCGCGATGTAGAAGTGAAACTTCGGTGATGCGCCTAAGACCGAAAGGAACGGCACGCTTTCGGCGAACGTCACGCCCTGAATGGCCGGATTGCGCGACAAGCGCTCGGAAATTTGTTTGTAGAGTTGCGCGGTGGCGCCGGGGGAATAGCCGTCGTGCGCCGGGTCGAGCTGGAAGAGGGCCAATCGGGTGGTGTCGAACCCCAGGTTCACTTGTGAAACCTTGGCGAACCCAAGAACGATGAATCCAGCGACGAACAGCAGCGCGAGTGAAGCGGCCACTTGGTAGGCGACGAACAGGTTGCGAATTCCGAAGCGGCGGTACCCGCGAAGCGGTGCGAACGAGCCTTCTTTGAGCGTGGCCGCGACGTCGGTGCGGGTGATGTGCAGCGCGGGCGCAATTCCGAAGCCCACGCCGGTAAGAAACGCGATCGCGAGCGCCACCAGCAGCACGTGCAGATCCGGCCGTAGATTGGCGTCGGCCACCTGAATCGCGAAGCTGCGCGACCACACCACGCTCGCCAGCCAATAGGACATTGCGAATCCCGCGAGGCCGCCCGCGAGCGACAGGATCACGCTTTCCGTGAGGAGCTGGCGCACCAGGCGAAAACGCCCGGCGCCCACCGATAGCCGGACGGCGATTTCCTTGCGGCGTGCCGTGCTGCGCGCTAAGAGCAGGTTCGCCAGATTGGTGCAGGCCAGCGAGAGTATGAGGCCGAAAAGTATTCCGACGAAAATATACGCCACGCCGGTCTCCTCGGGGCTGGCCTGTTCGTAGCCGTTCACAGAGATCAGTTGCAAATGCCGGCTCTTGTGGTCGCGGGCTTGCCGCGGATTCTCGTCGTCCAAATGCCGCGTGATCACGTCGAGCGAGGCCGCGAGCTTGGAGCGCGGAATCGATGCGGGCATTCGTAATACAACGTGCCAGGCATTCGTATCGCGCCGTTCGAGCGCGCCGCCGGCCAGTTCCGGCGCGATCGACTCGCCAGATGTGGCTGGGACAAAAACGTCCGCGGCCGTCATGGGCCAGATGCCGAGAAAACTCGGAGGAGCCACGCCCAGGATAGTGACGGCCTGGCCGTTCAGGCGCAGATTCATACCCGCGGCCTGGGGATCGGAGTGCAGATGGGTTCGCCAGAAGCGCTCGCTCACCACGATCACCGGCCGTGTGCCCGGCTTCTCCGTGTCGGGACGAAAGAAGCGGCCAATTACCGGGCGCAGTCCGAGAACGGAAAAATAATCCGGCGAGACCAGGTCGCCGGATATGCGCTCGGATTTCGCACTCGTTCCTCCCGCGGGAGCGATGCTGAAGGGCACGCGACTGGAAAAAGCCGCGGCCTCGATTCCGAGCTGATCGCGGTAGCGCTTGTAATAGGGATAAGGAACAGGGATGTCGATCGCCGCGAGCGTTTGGGGATCGCGAACGCCGGGCAAGGGATGGAAGACCAGCGCGGTGAAGGCGCTGTAAAAGAAGCTGCATACGCCCAGGCCGAGCGCGAGCGAAATGACGGCGACGGCCGTGAATCCGGGAGATTTTGCCAGCATGCGCAACGCGTACTTGGTATCGGCGCGAAGTTCAGAGAGATATTCGGCGGGCAGGCGCAGCGCGATATCGGCGAGCAGGCGGACCAATCCCCAAACGCCGTGGCGCCGCCAGATGTCAGGCGCGGCGTCAGCGCCCGCGCGCTCGAGGTCCTCGCCGTAAAGCACCTGAAATTCGTGGGGGAAGGCATGCGCGAGAGCGCGGTACAGGCGCAGGGAAACTTTCAGTTGATCGCTCATTCGTAGGCCTCCTCGCGGCGTTTGAGCTGCCGGCGTTTCGCGCGCAGGACGTTCACCAGCGCTTCCAAGCGCGCGCTTTCCAGATCGAGCACCTTGCGGCCGAGCGGGGTGAGCTTGTAATAGCGACGGCGCGCATCGTCGAGCTCTTCGGCCGGCCGTTCGTCCGATTCGACGATCAGCCCAGCTTCGATCAATTTCGCCAGCGCGCCATAGAGGGTCGCGGGCCACAGGCGGATTTTGCCTTCCGATCGCGCGAGAACCTCCTGCATGATCCCATAGCCATGCTGCTCTTCGGCCGCCAGCGAGAGCAGGATGTGGAACCAGTTGGTTTTGAGCGGCAGGAACGCCTCGGGATTCTCTTTCGCCATTGCTTCATATATATATCACAGGATATATATCTCTGACAAGATCTTTTGTGGGAGGCCTATTCGGGCAGCTTAGCGGGCGGTTCCGGGAGCAGGAAACTCAGCCCGAGCGCGAGCACGTACACGCCAATGCCGACGACGGTGGCGGCGTGCGTGAGCCGCGATGCCGGCGAGGCGCCTGGCATTAGCGCGGCCAGGTGCGTGGTAGCGAGCGCCGCGGAAGTTCCCAGCATGCGCCCACCCACGTTGGCCGCGAATCCTTCGCCGGTGCCGCGCAAGTGCACCGGATAGACGCGCGGCAGGTAATTGCCCCAGAAGGTGAGCTGCGCCACCGTGGTGAATCCGGCCAGGAAGATGCCGACGCGAAACGCTTCCAGGCTGCGCGTGGACATATAAAGGAACACGATGGGAATGAGTGCGAGGCCGGGG
>JASIGB010000948.1:0-3233 GCA_030045355.1 Bryobacteraceae bacterium | reverse complement strand
GCAGCTTTCCCGACGGGCCCACGAAGGGATGTCCCTGCCGGTCCTCCTCATCGCCCGGCTGTTCGCCGATCAACATGATCTCGGCCGAATACGGGCCCTCCCCGAACACGGCCTGCGTGGCGTGCAAATACAGATCGCAGCCGCGGCAGGATTGGACGGCCTCACGCAACGCGCGCGGCGTCGCATGTTGGGGAATGAATTCGGACGCACTGGCAGGTTCTGCTCGTGGCATGACAGCCTCCCTGAAGACAACCGCCGTGTTCGATTGCAATCGGGGGGCCGACTTTGCCTGAAACAGACTTGGCCTTGAAACAGACTGGGGTTGAAACATACGTGACGGCGTGAGGTCTACAGATTGGGGGCCGCCGCCAGCTTCGCGAATTGGAACCAGCAGCAAATATCAATCCAGGAGATCCCGATGCCTGAAAAAGAAACCTTGAAACGCGCACATAAGGACAAGCGCGAAGGGAAGTCGCCGTCCACGCAAGCCGGAGAGTTTGTGAAAGAGGAGATGGATCACGTTCGCGAGGGCAAGCACGGCGCTCGCAACGCCAAACAAGCCGTTGCCATCGGTCTTTCCAAAGCCCGGCGCGCCGGCGTGAAACTGCCGCCGCCTAAAAAAGGCGCCGCTTCCCAGCGCACGCGTAGACAAGCCGCACGCGACAGCGCCAAAGGATCCAGCGGATCTCATCGCGCGCCTTCGCGCACGCGCTCGCGGGCTACCAGCGGGGCTCTGAAGCACGAGGGGAATTCCGCCGCATCGCGCTCCTCGCTTTCGCGGCCGGCGCATTTGAGCGCCGCACGCCGCGGAGCCGCCAATCGCAGCCAGGCCGCCCGCAAAGCCGCGCGCACCAAGGGTCCGGCCGGACGAAGGCGGGCCGCGGAAAAGGCGGCACGGACGCGCGCGCGGCACTCACGATAATACTGCTGCGTGCGCCTGGAAAACGCCCTGAATAATTATTTCACCGAGTACACGCAGCGCCGCGCACGCCTTCTGATGCGGCATCCGTTCGAGGCCTCGGGAATTTTTTCCGCAACCCACCGCGTCCATAGTGTAAAATCGCTTGTGGATCGGAGGGCGATAGAACGCTCTTCCGCCATCCCGTCGCAACGCAATGAACCTGGACGGCATCCGCGTCTTGCTGGTGGAAGACAATCCCGGTGACGCCCGCCTGTTCACGGAACTGGTGCGCGATACCGGCGCGGGCCTTTGGAAGCTGGTGCAAGCCGACCGCTTATCCACCGCGATCGAGCGCCTGAAGCGCGAACCGTTCGACCTCCTGTTGCTGGATCTTTCGCTCCCCGACGCCGAAGGCCTCGACACGGTGATGCGAGCTCGCGCCGAAGCCCCGAAAGTTCCCATCGTCGTTCTCACGGGCCACGACGACGAAGCGCTCGCCGTACGGGCCATGCGCGCCGGCGCGCAGGATTACCTGGTCAAGGGCCGGCTGGACGGCGATCTTCTGGTGCGCTCCATCCGCTACGCCACCGAGCGCGGCCGCGCCATCGAAGCGCTGGAGCGCCGCGAGGAGCATTATCGCTCTCTCATCGAAAATTCGATGGATTTGATCAGTATCCTTAACCTGGATGGCACCATTCGCTATGTGAGCCCGTCGCACGAGCGAATATTGGGTTATCCTTTGGACGAATTGATAGGCAAAAATGTCCTGGGATTTATTCACCCCCACGACAAAGTCCGCGTCCAACGCGCCTTGGAAGGCGGAAACAATGGACAGCCGGTAGAGTGCCGGGTGCGCCATGCCGACGGATCGTGGCGGGTGCTCGAATCGTTCTCCCGCGACCTCTCGCACGTTGCCGGTGTCAATGGAATGGTGGTGAACGCGCGCGACATCACCGAACGTAAGCGCCTCGAAGAACAGCTCCATCATTCGCAGCGCCTGGAAGCCGTCGGCCGTCTGGCCGGCGGCGTCGCGCACGATTTCAACAACCTGCTGATGGTCATTACCGGCTACTCGCACATGCTGCTGGATGCCATGCACCCGAGCGACCCCGCGCGCCAGGACCTGGAGCAGGTGGTCAAAGCTTCCGAGCGCGCCACGGATCTTACTCGACAATTGCTGGCCTTCAGCCGGCGTCAGGGAGTGCGCGCGGCGCTGGTGAACGTCAATGCGCTGGTCGGGGAGATGGAACGCATGCTGCGCCGAGTGCTGGGCGGGATCGAGTTGACCATCCGGCTCGCCCCCGACCTCCAGAGCGTGCGCGCGGACCCGGGCCAGGTCGAACAGGTGATCTTGAACGTCGTCGTGAATGCCCGCGATGCAATGCCCGAGGGGGGGCAACTATCGATCGAAACCAAGAACTACGGCGCCGGCAGGGGCGGCGATTGCATCACGATTGCGATTACCGACACCGGCGTCGGCATGGACCCGCGGGTTCTCTCTCGCGTGTTCGAACCGTTCTTCACCACCAAGGAACACGGCACCGGTCTCGGCCTGGCCACCAGCTACGGCATCATCAAGGAAAATGGGGGCGACTTACGCGTCGAGTCGGCGCCGGGCCTGGGAACAACCTTCTACATTGATTTGCCCGTTAGCGAACATGCCCCGGAAGAGCCGCAATCCCCCGCTGAAGAGCGGGCGCCGCGCGGCACTGAAACTATTTTGCTGGTGGAAGATGAAGACCCCGTGCGGCGGGTAGTGGAAAGCATGCTCAAGCGCCAAGGCTATCAGGTTCTCTCTTCCGCTACTTCGGCTGATGCCCTCGCCGCCGCGGAACTCCACAAAGGCACCATTCATCTTCTGCTCACCGACATCATGCTGCCGGGAATGAGCGGCCGCAAGATGGCCGAGTGTCTGACCGCGCGCCGTCCCGGGATGAAGGTTCTATACGTTTCCGGCTTTGGCGACACCAGTGCCCAGGACGATGCGCATTTTCTCCAGAAGCCATTCTCCACCGAAGAACTGGCCACGAAAGTCCGCGAGGTCTTGCAGTGACGGACGTCTCCGATGACGTTTGACCTCACCGCGTGCCGGTTTCATCTTGCCGCGCGGCGCGCGATTCACTTTCGCCCGGGAATGGCGGGGAACGTCCTGCGCGGCGTACTCGGCAGCGCGTTGCGTGAAACTGCCGGCGCGGAAGTGTACGCGCGCATTTTCCGGCCATCCGCACGCGGCGCCGGACCCAGCGGCCTATCCGACCGGCCGCGTCCGTTCGTGCTCCGATGTCCGGAATTGGACACACGCGTGGTGCAGCCGGGCGAGCCGTTCTGCTTC
>JASIGB010000947.1:0-2531 GCA_030045355.1 Bryobacteraceae bacterium | reverse complement strand
TTAAAGACCGCTTGGAAAGGCGTGAAGACCAGAGCAGGTGTGGAGGGGCGTTTTCACGACACGCGGCACACTCTCATTACCGAGCTGGCGGAAGGCGGTGCTGGTGACCAGACCATCATGGACATCGCGGGCCATGTATCACGCCAGATGTTGGCGAGGTACAGTCATATCCGAATGGAAGCCAAGCGTCAGGCTTTACAGGATGTCGGAACGAAGCAATCCGCCCTGGCGAAAGCTCAAACGAGACTCGTCGGAAGGAATCTCGGCGAAGGGAGGCACAAAAATGGGCACAATCCTGGTGACGCTTCGAAATCCGAAACCGCAAACTATTGATTTAATTGGCTCCTCAGGTAGGATTCGAACCTACAACCCTTCGGTTAACAGCCGAATGCTCTACCATTGAGCTACTGAGGAGCAAGGCGGGACGTACGTCTCATTCATTACAGCATCCCGATTCCAGGCTGTCAAATTTCGATCCACAAATTTCGATTCCACCATGCTTGTGAAGGTCTCGCGTTGCGTCGCGACAACGCGCTGCGTGCCGAAGATGGCAACCGCGCCTGATTTGCTACCATGGCGATCTGCCAATGCTCCCACGCACTCTCGCCACCCTCTTTGCGATCGGTCTGATGAGCGCGTCGCCCGCGCCTGCCCAGGATGCGGTATCCTCCCCGCAGAGCTTGCCGCGCACCGCCGAAGGCAAGCCTGACCTGGAAGGCATCTGGCAGGCCGTCAGCACCGCGGACGCCGGTCTCGAGGATCACGCGGCAAGCTGGAACATGCTTGCGGGACGATCGGTCGTGGTGGGCGGCACGATCCCGGATCAAATCGTCCCGTATCAACCCTGGGCGGCCGCGAAAAAAGCCCAAAATTTTAAGAACCGCGCGACGGCCGATCCACTCTCGAAATGCTACATGCCCGGCGTCCCGCGCATCATGTATCTCGATTTTCCGTTCCAAATTCTCCAGACGCCGCAGTTGATCACCTTCGCGTTCGAGTGGTCACTCGATTATCGCCTCGTCTATACCGATGGCTCGCGGCACCCGGAGGAGGTCACTGCCTGGATGGGAGATTCGCGCGGCCGCTGGGAGGGCGATACCTTGGTCGTCGACGTCGCGAACAACAACGATGAAACCTGGTTCGACAGCGCCGGCGATTTTCACAGCGACGCGCTGCACGTGGTGGAGCGCTATCGCATGACGACCCCGGACACCATCCAGTACGAAGCCACTATCGAGGATCCGAAAGTATTCACCAAGCCGTGGACCATCCGCGTGCTGCTGCAACGCCGCGCCGATCGCGACCGGCTTTTTGAATATGTTTGTCAGGACGAGGTGGAAGAGGCGAACGGCGCATTCGAGCGTGAAACGCGAACCTGGTATCCGGGAGATGGCACGCACCCCGCGGCCACGCCCATCACCGCACCACCCGCGCCCTCGGCGCCAGTTGCCGCGAACATCCATCGTAAGCCCGACGGAAAGCCGGATTTCACGGGCTATTTTGTCCCCGACGCCGGAGGCGCGAACTTCGGCCTCGAGCGCCACGCCGACAACGGTCTCACGCCGCCCGGACGAGGCGTGATTATCGATCCACCGGATGGGAAGCTTCCCACGCAGCCGTGGACGGTGCAGGAAAAAGCCGACCGCAATCGCCCGGAGCGCGGCTACGATGATCCCACGGCGCATTGTTTCCCCGCGGGCGTTCCCCGCGCCATGTACGTTCCCACATCGTTTGAACTCGTCCAGACTTCCGATTACCTGGTGATTTTGCACGAGCGCATCGCGTGGCGCATCATCGATCTCCACGCCCGAGAACATTTGCCGGACAACATGCGTCTCTGGCAAGGCGATTCCATCGGGCACTGGGAAGGCGACTCGCTGATCGTGGATACCACGAACTTGAATGGCAAAGAGTGGCTGAATGAAGTCGGCGAAGTGATCAGTTACGCGGCGCACGTCATCGAGCGATTCACCCCCGCCGGTCCCAACACCATCAACTATGAAGCCACCGTCGCCGATCCGGTGGTCTATACGCGCCCCTGGACGATCGCGTTTCCATTCCGGCGCAACAGCACCATGCTGATGGAAGGCGCGTGCCACGAGGAAGACCACGATCTGCCGCACCTGAAGGCCGTCAAAGACGCGGCAGCGAAAAAGAAGCCGTAGGGCTGCTTTTAGTACTACTGGCGGGCGGCTTTGGCCTCCCGCTCGTATTCGGCGAGCGACGCCTCGCTCGATCGCCTCGCGCGGCTGGGAGTCTCGCCGGCCTTCACTGGCGGAAGTTCGCTGATCGCCCTGCGGATGGTGTTTACCGCGTCGCGATAGCGGTGATTTGCGGCGTAGGCGGCGGCCAGGAGTTCATCCGGCGGAAACGGGTCGTCGGAGCGCGCCCGGCCGCGCTCGGCCAGTGTCAGCGCCTCTTTGGGGTTGCGCAGTTGCTTGACTTCCGTCAGAAGCAGATAGCCGGCCGCCTGGCGCAGGACGCCAAACTTCGCATCGGGCGCACCGGCTAGAGCGCGCAGCTCCGTGAGC
>JASIGB010000946.1:0-2916 GCA_030045355.1 Bryobacteraceae bacterium | reverse complement strand
ATATCGTGGGCCGTTCGTGCTTCAAATGCCGGAAGAAGCGTGGTTCAACGTAAACATGATGCAGAAGGACATGCTGCTGGCGCTCGAACTCGGGCGCCAGGTGGATGTTCCGCTGAGTGCGGCCGCGATGGGCAACGAGATGCTGACCGCGGCGCGCGCCATGGGCTTCGCGGATAAAGATTTCGCCGTGGTGTTTGAAGTAGTCGCGCGGATGGCGGGAGTTGTGAAATAATTTCGCATTGTGGAAACGGCGCACCCAGGTATCGATCGCGTGAGGAAGATGTTCGCGCGCGATGATGATCGCGCCTTGCGCCGTCTCGCCACGCGCATTCGCTTGAACGCGACGCGCATGGTCGCGATCCAAGGCTTCGGTTATCTGGGGCAGGCGTTGTCGTCAGCCGAAATCTTTGCGGTGCTGTTCGGCGGCGGGTTCCTCGATTTCGGCCGGGACCGGTTTGTGTTGTCGCCGGGGCATTACGTGATTTCGCTTTATGCCGTCGCGGCCGAAGTGGGCCTGCTCGATCCGGCGGCACTGGCGACGTATGGAGCCGATGGTTCGGAGCTCGAAGCGATCGGGACCGAGCGCACGCCGTTGGTGGATCTGGTATGCGGGTCGCTGGGCCAGGGATTGTCGGGCGCGATCGGATTTGCACTTGCGGCGCACTACGCTGGCGAGGACCGCGATACCTGGGCATTTCTGAGCGACGGCGAGATGGAAGAAGGCCAGGTGTGGGAGGCGGCGATGTTCGCTTCGCACCATCGCGATCGCATGGGCCGGTTGATTGCGGTCATCGACGCCAACAACTCGCAAGTGGACGGGCCGGTCACCTCAGTGACAACGCTCGAGCCGTTGGCGGAGAAATGGCGCTCGTTTGGATGGCGCGTGGCGGACGTGGACGGCCACGATGTGGAGGCGTTGTCGCGCGCGCTCGCAGGGCGCGGAGACGATCGCGCGCCGTTCGTTTTGATCGCGCGAACCGAAACGTCCGGCCGGCTGCGGTCGATTCCGCCCACCGTGGACGGACATTTCATCAAGCTCGACCCGGCGCTGGAGCGCGCCGTGACATCGGAATTGCAGGCCGCACTTGCGTGAACCTCCTTATCCCACGGTGCTCAAGCCGTACGGCGAAGCGTTGCTGGCGCTCGGGCGCGAACGGCGCGAAATCATTTGCGTGGGCGCGGACCTGACGCGCCAGACCGAGACGGATTTTTTTCGCGACGAGATCCCCGAACGTTTTCTGAACACGGGCATGGCCGAAGCCAATATGATCGGGATCGCAAGCGGCCTGGCGCGCGCCGGTCATGTCGTGTTCGTCAACACTTTCGGTGTTTTTTGCACGCGCCGATGCTACGACCAGATCGCGATGTCGGTGGCGTATCCGGCGCTCAACGTGAAAATCGTGGGCTTCATGCCGGGTGTTTCGAGCCCCGGCGGCCCGAGCCATCAGGCGATTGATGACCTGGCGCTGATGCGTGCGCTGCCGAACATGACAGTGATCGAGCCGGCGGATGCGATCGAGACGAGGCAGGTGGTCCGAGCGATTGCCGATCATCCGGGCCCCGTTTATCTGCGTTTGAAGCGCGGCGAGATTCCGCTGATTTTCGACAACGGCCATCGCTTCGAAATCGGCAAAGCCCAGGTGCTGACGGGGGGCGCGGGCGATATTTGCATTGTGGCTGCCGGCATGATGATCCCGGCGGCGTTGGCCGCGGCCAAAACGCTCGGTGAGCACGGGGCGCCGGCGACGGTGATCAATTCGGCGGCGATTAAGCCGCTCGATGTCGCGACGATCATCGCGGTTGCGCGTGAGAGCCGGATCGTGATTTCCGCGGAAAATCACACGATTATCGGCGGGCTCGGTTCGGCGGTTGCGGAAGCGA
The DNA here is from genome assembly GCA_030045355.1 of Bryobacteraceae bacterium. Lineage (GTDB taxonomy): Bacteria > Acidobacteriota > Terriglobia > Bryobacterales > Bryobacteraceae > Palsa-89. The sequence continues at coordinate 1,035 of JASIGB010000946.1, read as the reverse complement.
TGGCGGAAGCAGGGCTCGCGGTTCCACTGCGGCGCATCGGCATTGCGGATCGATTTGCCGAGTCCGGGAGCCGGGAGTTTTTGTTCCAGAAGTACGGGCTCGGAACACAAGACATCGTGCGCGCGGCGTGGACGGGCTTGGGAATCAGCGGTCCCGTGCCGCAGGCCGCCGTCGTCGAAACACCCGCGGGGGCGTACGCTCCCGTCTAGCCGAAAAAACAAAAAGGACCGGTCATGTCACTGACGAATTTTATCCCTACGCCCAAATTCGAAGAGTACAAGGAGCGCTTCCAGGATTTTTACAAGCTGGAGCGGCGCGCCGACGGCGTTCTCCTCGTGCAGGCACACACTGCCGGAGGGCCGATCCAGTTGAGCGTGGAGAATCATCGCTCGGTGGGCCAGCTCTTCAAGACCGTGGGCGCCGATCCGGAGAACGAAATCATGATTTTCACTGGAAGCGGCAAGGAATTCATGATGGACTCGGACCCCGAAGGGTTCAAACTCGAAGAGGAGAACCTGGATTATTGGGCGTACGAGTACGCCTATAAAGACGGGCGCATCAACGTCAGCTCGCTGGTGAACGATCTTGAAATCCCGACCATCGGCGCGCTGAACGGCCCCGGTTTTCACACCGAGATTTGCCTGATGTGCGATATTTCCATCTGCACCGAGGATACGGTGATTTTTGATCTGCATTACGACATCGGCTCAGTGCCCGGCGACGGCATCCACAGTTGCTTTCAGGAACTGCTGGGCGTGAAACGCGCGGCTTACGCGCTGCTGACGGGCCAGGCGATCGACGCCAAGACGGCGCTTGAATACGGGATGGTGAATGAAGTGGTGCCGGGCGAGAAGCTGATCGAGCGCGCGTACCAGATCGCGGATCACATCATGACTCAACCGCGGACCACGCGCCGGCTGACCACGCAGATCGTGCGGCGTCCCTGGCGGCAGCGGATCACCAACGATCTGGACGGCGGCTTCGGAATCCAGATGTTCGGCCATCTGGCTAAGAAGCGCGCGATGCACGGGCGGA
>JASIGB010000945.1:0-9112 GCA_030045355.1 Bryobacteraceae bacterium | reverse complement strand
CGCCGCGCCTGATGGGAGCCAACAATCTCGAAAAGCGCGACATTCGCTGGTTGACGGTGAAAGGACATCTCAAGCCGGGTGTAAGCGTCGCGCAGGCCGCGGCGGATATGAACGCCATCTGGAGCCACCTCGCGCAAATGTACCCGCAGGACGACCGCGATCATCCGGTGGAGGTTGCAACCGAGCTTCAGATGCGTTTCCGGCAATCGCCCCCGAACGCTGCGCTGGTGGTGATGCTGCTATTACTTTCGTTCTGCGTGCTGTTGGTAGGCTGCGCGAATGTCACGGGTTTGCTGCTGAGCCGCGCTCGGGCCCGCTCCCGAGAAATGGCGGTGCGCCTGGCGATTGGCGCGGCGCGGGGCGCGCTCATCCGCCAACTGCTGCTCGAAAATCTGCTGCTCGCCCTCGGTGGCGGGATTCTCGGCGTAGCCGTCGCCTATGGCGGCGCGAGTTTCTTTAACAGCATCCCGATCCCCATCGATGTGCCGCTGGCTTTCCACGTTTCGGTGGATGAGCGCATGCTGATCTTCACCATCGCCGCTTCGCTCATCAGCACATTCCTGTTCGGCCTGACGCCGGCGCTGCAAACCACGCGGCTCGATCTGGTGTCGTCGCTTAAGGCGGCCGACGCCGATAGCGCGGGTAAGCGCCGTTTGTGGGGGCGCAACTCCATCGTCGCCGGCCAGGTGGCTTTGTCTTTGGTTCTGCTGATCGTCTCGGCGGTTTTGCTCGAAGGCTTCCGCGGCGAGCTGCTCGCGGGTCCCGGCTTTCGCATCGACCGCCTGTATCTCACCAGCCTCGACACTACGCCGGAGCATTACGATGAGAATCAAACTCGCCGGTTCTATAGGGATCTCTTGGAGAAAGCCCGCCAGGCGCCGGGAGTGCGTTCGGCCGCTTTGATCTCCGCCATTCCGCTTCTGGGCGGCGGCGGAGTCAACATCGTTCCCGAAGGCTACACGCTTCCGCCCAAGCAGGATTCGATTTCCGTCCCCAATGACTATGTAAGCGACGGTTATTTCCAAACCGCGGGCATTGCCATCCTGCGCGGGCGCGGGTTCCTGGAGACGGACGGCCAGGACACGCCGCTGGTGGCCGTGGTGAACGAACAGTTCGCGCATCACTATTGGCCGCATCAGGACGCACTTGGAAGACGCTTCCACATGCGCTCGGCTACCGGACCGCTGGTCGAGATCGTGGGTATCGCGAAAATAGCGAAATACTTCTGGATCGCCGAGCCTCCCCAGGATTTCATCTATCTGCCTTACACGCAGGAGAAACTTCCGGCTCTCACCCTGATGGTCGAAAGCGACGCAACCGATGCGGCGACGCTCGCGCCCGTGGTGCGGGACGTAGTGCGCGGCATCGATCGCGACATGCCAGTCACCAACGCGCGCACCATGCAGGATTACTATACGCAGCGCGCGGTGAAGACGCCGGATATCATCGCCGAAAGCGTCGCGGGATTGGGCTTGATGGGCCTGGTGCTCTCGATGATCGGATTGTACGGTTTGATCAGCTATTCGGTCAGCCGGCGATCGCGCGAAATCGGCATCCGTATGGCGATTGGAGCCGACCGGCCCACAGTGATCCGCATGATTCTGCGGCAAGGGCTGGTTCTCGGGGCGATCGGCTGCGCGATCGGATTGATCATCAGTTATTTTGCGTGCCGCGCGGTGATCACGCTGGCGTGGGTCGCCACGTTCGATCATTTGAACTACGCGCTGTTCCCGGCGATCGCGATCCCGCTGCTCATCATCACGGTGCTGGCCTGCTACGAGCCCGCGCGCCGCGCCTCGCTGGTAGATCCGGTGAAGGCCCTGCGCGATGAATAGCAGCGCATCGCTACGGGATCGGGCTGCATCTGATGGGTGTTACCCTGCTGTGTGGGGAGGCTACCTTGTCTATTCGACCCGTAAAGAAACTCATCAAGTCCAAACCGACGCTCGAAGGAGCGGGCGTGCATCTGCGCCGTGCGTTTGGTTTTGGCACTACCTCCGATTTCGATCCATTTCTGCTTCTCGACGACTTTCGCAATGACGTTCCCGAAGATTATTTAGCCGGCTTCCCATGGCACCCACATCGCGGCATTGAGACCGTTACCTATGTGCTCGCCGGAACCGTCGATCACGGCGACAGCATGGGCAATCGCGGGACTATCGCGGCCGGCGACGTCCAATGGATGACTGCGGGCCGCGGCATCATCCATCAGGAGATGCCCAAAGGCGACCAGAGCGGGCGCATGCACGGGTTTCAACTCTGGGCCAATCTTCCGGCGGACCTCAAGATGACCGCGCCGCGCTATCAGGAGATCAAGGCGCCTGAGATTCCGCTGGTTACCGATGATGATGGCACCGAAGTACGCATCGTGTGCGGCGAATTCTGGGGCAAGCGGGGGCCGGTGGATGGCGTTGCGGCCGATCCCATGTACCTGGATGTCTCGGTACCTCCGGGAAAACGCAAAGTGCTGCCCATCGAGACCACACGGCATGCGTTCGCCTACGTATTCTCCGGCGACGGCAAGTTCTGCAATGCTTCGGGGCCTTTGGCGGTGCCGACCGAAAGCGTGGGCTGGCTCGACACCACACCGCCCGTCGACGCCGACAACCGGTCGCTGGTGCTGTTCGATCAGGGCGATGAGCTGAGCGTGCAGGCGGGCGAAGAAGGCCTCCGCTTCCTTCTGGTGTCGGGCAAGCCGCTCCAGGAGCCTGTGGCGTGGTACGGCCCGATCGTGATGAACACGCAGGAGCAGCTTCGCGAAGCGTTCACCGAGCTGGAGCAGGGTACATTCCTGCAGCGCAACGGCGATTAATGGCTGCCGCTCGCCGTCGTATCGTATTCGTTCACGAATAAATTCGCAATCGGGTTGATGTGGGCTTCCACTAAATGCCCGCCGTGGACCGTGCCGTCTACGAGCACGAAGACCACGTGCGCGTGGAACTGCGGCTTGCCATTTTGCATCGTGATCTCGCCCTGCAGTGAGACCAGCTCGCCTTTCTGATCGATGTTGAAGCGCTTGAACGCGCCCTTTTCCGGATCGTAGGCCGAAACCACCGCTGAACTGATACCGCCCAATCCGCGGACTTCGCTGAGTTTGAGATTATATTTTTCGGCGAATTCGGTCATGCCCGACATCAGTTCATCGCCGGCAGAAAAATGCACGGCGAACGAGCGTGAGGGCGAGGCAGGCAGCGTCTCCACTTTCATCTTCGGCGCCAGGCCGGGTTTAACGGGAACGATGCGCGGCAGATAATTCGGATCGTTCGGCGCGGCCGATTGCGCGGCTAGACTCAGACTCGCTGCCAGCAGAACCAGGATGGTTTTCATTTCGCGGCTCCCATGTTTTCGTAATACTTCACTTGATTTCCGCTGATGGCGACGATGTCGGGACGGCCGTCGCCATTGATGTCGGCAATCCTCACGCCCGATCCGGCCATCATGTTTTCATCCAGCAGCTCGTGACGCCACTGGGCGCCCGAGTCGTCTTCCGAATAAAAAATGTGGACGCTGGCCGGAAGCGGGTGCCCGCGGTTGGTGACATCCACGGCGACGATATCGTCGCGCCCGTCGCCGTTCAGATCGCCCACCGCGATTTGATGACCCTGAATGAACCCCTTGAAGATTACGTGGCGCTCCCATTGCCCGTTCTTGTTCGCGTAAACAACAATCTGATCGCCATGGAACGGCTCCTGCGCCGCCAGGAACCGCTTGCCTTTGATGTAAATCGGGAACATGTCGTTGGCGCCCTGGGTCTTTTCGTCCTCGCCGGGTACCGCTCGCTCGGCGTCGCCTGGCGAAAGCTGCTTGCGTTCCAGATGCAGCTTTTCGCCGTGACCGGTGGGCGTAAACAGCGCGATGCCATCGAAGCCGGCAAGGAGCAGCTCGTCCCGCCTTCCGGGCGTCCACTTAACCGTATGCAGGTCGTGAAGCATGCCATTGGATGTGTCATCCAGCGTCTCGCGCTGCCAGGTTCCATCAAGTACCAACGGGACGCGCCAGTAATACAACGGCACTTTATCTTGATATTTCGGCTCTTCCCAGCCCTTCAAACCGACTAGCGGCGCAACGACGATTTCCTTTTTCCCGTTGCCTTCCAGATCGGCCCAAGCGGCGCGGTGAGCGGTGGGTACGTAGCCAACCAGATACGACTTCCACATCTCGTTGGGATTGGTCTGGCTCTTCAACAGCCACACCGAGCCTTTCGCGGTTTTTGGATCCCGGCCGAAATCGGCGAGCAGCGCAAATTCCGGGATGCCGTCGCCGTCGATGTCGGCGGGCGCGGCCCACAGCATGGCCCGCTTGTCGTTCAGCATGACGTGTTTTTCCCAGGTCGGATTTTCATACCAGGCCAGCTCGGTACCGCCGGCCGCAACTGGAATAATGTCCGGCTTGCCGTCGTGATTCACGTCGGCGATGGCGACGCTGTAGCCGCCACGCAGCTTGTCGGTGATGAGGTGGGTGGTGAACTGAACCGAGGTGGACGGCGCGTTGCCGGCGATCAGGGCAATCCCGACGCCGACCGCAGCCGCCGCAACCGCGGCTATGCGCGTGAAATAGGTAGTCACAACGCATCCATGATATAGGAACGAAGGAAGACCAGGAAGACGAGGGAGGCAAGGAACACGAGGGATTTTTGCGAACGAAATGCGCGTTGGTGCGTATTAACACTACATAGGAGGTCGCCGATGCTCCGTTTGCTGGCCGCTGCTCTGGTTTGCGCCGCCCTGTTGAAGGCCGTGGATTCCGACGAAGACCACGTCCGGAAATCGATGCCCGTCACCTCGGCTACCCGTCTGGTCTTGAATGCCGACGCGGGCGGCGTACATGTCCAGCCCGGCGCCTCGAAGAACGTCGAAGTGGACGTTCTCTTTCGGGGAGATGGCTCCCGGGCCGAGTTCGACCGTATGCTTCACGATTTCACCCTGGACCTCGTGCAGGAAGGCGCCGACGTTCGGGTAACCGGCGAATTCCACAGAGGCTGGGTCTCAATGTGGTCCTCCTGGCCGTCCTTTTTCGGCGGTCATGTCATTTGCCACAGTGGACGGTGCCTGGAATATGCGAGCTGGTTACGCGAGATAGAGTATCGCGTCACGGTTCCCGAAAAATTTGGCGCCGATATCGAGACCGCTGGCGGGCCCATCGAGGTCAGGGATCTAGGGGGCGAGCTGAACGCGCGCACCTCCGGAGGCGGCATCACGCTCGAAGGCGGCAAAGCCAGAGCTGCTGTGCACACGTCGGGCGGACCCATCCGTATTCAGCAATCGGCCGGGGACGTGGACGCGTCCACCAGCGGCGGTCCTATTTCGATCGAAGGCAATCTGGGGCGGGTTCGCGCGCGCACCTCCGGCGGCCCGATCCTGATTCGCGACGCCTCCGGCGCCGTCGATGCGTCCACCTCGGGAGGTCCCGTGACCGCTTCATTAACGGGACAACCCAAGGAAGATTGCCGCCTCACCACTTCCGGAGGCGGGATCACGGTGACGTTGGCCACCAACATTCACATGGATCTGGATGCGACTACCAGCGGGGGAACGGTTTGGACAGATTATCCGATCGGTTTTAGCCAAGGCCGCCATTTGAGCGAGTTGCGGGGGCCGCTGAACGGCGGCGGTCCGCTGCTTTACCTGCATACTTCCGGCGGCGGCATCGTGGTGCGGCGCGCCGATGGCGGGCGGGACCTAGGGCCAGTTTACTAGCGGCCCGGTCTATTGCGATCAGGGAACCAGCATCAGCACTGCGGCTCCGGCCATGAACGCGAACGTGAGCCAGCCCAAGATCTGCTCGAAGCGCGAGCTCACCTGGTGGCCCATCACCTTCCGATCGCTGGTTAGAAGAATGACGAGCAGGATGAGCGGAGGGGCCAACAGGCCGTTGAGCACCGCGGACCAGAACATCATTTTGACCGCGTCGACATGCAGGTAATTAATCAGCAGGCCGACGAACATCGCCACGCCGAGCACGGTGTAGAACCCGCTTGCGCCGCGGGGTTTTTTCTCCAGCGAACCGCGCCAGGCGGCGGCTTCCGAGATCGCGTAGGCGCACGATCCCGCCAGCACGGGAACGCCCAACATTCCGGTTCCGATCAATCCCAGCGTGAAAAGCAGATACGCGGCGTTGCCTGCCAGCGGACGCAGGGCTTCGGCGGCTTGGTGAGCGGTTTCGATCTTCACGATCCCGTGCGCGTGGAGTGTGGCGGCGGTGGTCAGAATGATGAAATACATGATGAAGTTCGAGACGAACATTCCGGTGATCACATCCACGCGCAACGCCCGGAGCTCTTCCTCGGTGGCGCCCTTGCGCGCGGCCAGGTCCTTGCCCATGGCGCGTTCTTCTTCCACCTCCTGCGAGGCTTGCCAGAAGAACAGATAGGGCGAGATGGTGGTGCCGAGAATCCCCACCAGCACCTCGACATAATCGTGGGACCAGATCGCGTGAGGCACCAGCGTGGTGAACAGCGCCTGGCGCCAATCCACAGATGCAAAGAACGCGGTGATGACGTAAGCCAGCAGCACCAGCGTCAGCCATTTGAAGATGCGCGCAATCTGGCGGTAAGACGAAAAGAACAGGAACCACACGATCGCCGCCGTAAATAGCGGCGTCCAGATCAGCGCGTTGATGCCGGTGATCATTTGGGTCGCGTCGGCCATGCCGCCCAGATCCGCGGCAATGTTGAACACATTGGCCACGATGAGCAGGCCACAGGCGCCCCACAGGATCCATTTCGAATAGCGCCGCCGGATCACGCCCGCCAAGCCGCGTCCGGTGACGATGCCCAGCCGCCCGCACATCATCTGGACCGCCACCATCAGCGGGAACGAGATCAGCGCTGTCCACAGCGGACCATAGCCGAAAGCGGCGCCGGAAATGGAATAGGTGGAAATGCCGGAAGGATCGTCGTCCGCGCAACCGGTGATCAGCCCCGGCCCCAGGTCTGAAAAGAACACCTCCACTGGATTCTGTTTCGGCGGTGGCGTTAGCTCGGCGCCTGGCGTGCTCATAAGTGTCCGCTATAGTGGAGACGCGAGAAAACGCGAAGGAGACTCATGCCAACAAATTTATTGTGGTCCGATGTTGCGATCCGATTATTGTGTACGATCGTAGCCGCCGGCTGTATTGGGTTCAACCGGGGGGAACATGGCCGGGCGGCCGGACTGCGCACGATGATCCTGATAGGGTTGGCCGCTTGTCTCTCCATGATTGAAGCCAACTACATGAACCTCAGCATGGGGAAAATGCCAACTTCGTTTGCGGTCATGGACACCATGCGATTTCCACTGGGCATTTTGTCCGGCATCGGCTTCATCGGCGCCGGGGCAATCATCCGCCGCGATAATTTTGTGATCGGAGTCACTACGGCCGCCACGATCTGGTTTGTGACAATGATCGGCCTGTGTTTCGGTGGCGGTCAGATCGCGCTCGGCGCGGCCGGTTCGGCGATCGGGATTCTCACGCTGACGGCTCTCAAGGCAGTGGAGGACAGGATCAAACAAGATCATTTGGGCAAGCTGACGCTGGTGCTGGACGCTTCGGGTCCCGGCGAGAACGCGATTCGCGCCACGCTGGCGCAGGCGGACGTAGTGGTGGATACCTGCGCTTTCACCTACAACCCCGACGCGCAGAGCACGGAGCTCGATTGCAATCTGCGTTGGAGAGCGGCGATGAAAGACAGCCAGATCCCCGACGTCATTCACGGGCTGGCGCGAAGTCCCGGAGTGGTCCGTATCGCCTGGACTCCGCAGGCGCGATAGCGCGTCTACTTGGCCTTGGCGCTCGCGCCCGGGGGAGCGGCGTACACCAGGATTTCGGCCTTGCCCTCAGGGCCGGTATCGCCATTGGTTTTCCCCAGGCCCAGCGTCTTGATGCGGGTATCGTCCAGGGGGAAGTTCTTGGCCAGGTAATCGCGAATGGCGGTGGCGCGGCCTTCCGACAATACGCGGTCCTGGTCCGTTTCGCCCTTCATCCCGGTGGAAACCGCCACCACGGCCAGAGCGAATGGGTTCGATTGCAGATACGCGCCAGCATCTTTCAGCGGCTTCGTGTCCTTGAGCTTGGCTTGCTTGTTGAAGATTTTTTCACCGTCGTATTCGAATGTCCTGGCAGGCTCACCGGCCGGGAGACTGGCGATGGCATGCTTGGTGATGTCAGAGGCGTCTTCGTATCCGCGATTCTTGAAGAAGCCGCGCAGCAGGAAATTGTGCTTCAGCGCTTCCATGTCTTCATCCAGTGCGGTCGCGCCGGCAGTGGCCTTCTGGTAAATAGTTTTGTCGTTGATCAGCGCGCCCACGGTGCCCTTGCCCTGGTTGATCTTGGTGCTGATGGCCTGCAGGTTGTTGGCGGTGCCGTTCAGATCCGTCATGGCGGTCTGGGCGCTGTCCAGCAGCCCGTCGGCTTTCTTCACCAGATTGGAGATATCGAGCGGCGGCTGGCTCGGGATGGTGTCGCCGCTCTTCAAGGGCGCGGCGTTATCGGAGCCGAACGAGATCTCGACGAACTTGTCGCCGATCAAGCCCTCGGATTTGATGGCCGCGACGGAATCCTGCTTCAGAACGCCGCGAGTGTCCCGGTTGAGATCCATGATCACGGTGACTTTTCCGTCGGGGCGGTTGGGAAGCTGGATATGTTTGACGGTGCCCTGGTGCAACCCGCCCACGCGCACGTCGGCGCCGTCGGCGAGACCGGCCACGTTTTGAAATTGGGCCTGCAGGCGATAGGTGCGCTGAAACAGCGATTTCTGGCTTCCGATCAGGAAAACGCCGGTGAACAGCGCGGCTAGGCCCGCGACAACGAATACACCGATGCGAAACGCTTGCGACATGCACTCCTCCTACGCCGCATCCTTCAGGAATTCGAGGACAAACGGGTCCGCGCTCTCTTCCAATTGGTGGAAAGTTCCGTCAATGACAACCTTGCCCTCGCGCAACAGCACGACGCGATCGGCGAAGGTTTTGGCGCCGTGGATGTCGTGGGTGACGACGACAGATGCGAGATTGCGTTCCTTCTTCAATTTCACGATCAGTTCTCCGATTTCCGCGGCGGTGATCGGGTCGAGACCGGAAGTGGGCTCGTCGAAAAGCAGAAGCTGGGGGTCGAGCGCCAGCGCCCGAGCCAAGCC
>JASIGB010000084.1:0-4713 GCA_030045355.1 Bryobacteraceae bacterium | reverse complement strand
GAGGACTAACTCAAACTCTCCCTCATCGTTCTTGGGCAAAATCTCTCACCCTTCCTGTTTCTCCCCCGTTGGTTCCGTCCCAGCCACGCGGTCCAGCGCTCTTCCTAAAGATGAGAATATATCGATGGGCAAGGGGAAAACAACCGTTGTGTTCTTTTCCGAGCCGATTTCGACCAGCGTCTGGAGGTAGCGAAGCTGGATGGCCACGGGCTGGCGCTGGATCAGTTGGGCGGCCATGGCGAGTTTTTCGGCCGCCATGTATTCGCCCTCGGCGTGGATAATCTTGGCGCGCCGCTCACGCTCGGCCTCGGCCTGGCGGCCGATGGCGCGGATCATTTGCTCGGGCAGGTCCACCTGCTTGACTTCGACTACGGTGACTTTCACGCCCCAGGGTCCGGTGTGGGTATCGAGAACGGATTGCAAACGCAGATTGAGTTTCTCGCGCTGGCTGAGCAATTCATCCAGTTCCACTTCACCGAGCGTGCTGCGCAGCGTGGTTTGCGCGACTTGCGACGTGGCGTAGAGAAAGTTCGCGACTTCGAGGACCGCCTTGATGGGTTCCACCACGCGGAAGTAGACGACCGCGTCCACCTTTACCGTGACGTTGTCGCGCGTGACCACGTCCTGCGCCGGAACCGGCATGGCCTCGATGCGCAGCGACATGCGCACCATGCGGTCGATGGGCGCGAATACCAGGATGACGCCCGGGCCCTTGGGCTGCGCGAGCACGCGGCCCAGCCGAAAAATCACGCCGCGTTCGTATTCGGCCAGAATTTTGATCGACGAGAGCACGTATATCACGACGATCAGGACGGGAATCAGAACAGTGAGGTCGGGCATGGCGGTTGACCGGGGAACAATTCACTATACACCCGGCCGCGAACACCACTGGCGCTTCATTTGCTCCTTTGGCGGCAAACCTAAGATTGGGAGCCGAAAAATGCTGGCTTTCCGTAGAGCAGATTCCCGCTGGCTGGCGCTGCCGGACACGAGGGATGTGGCCATATGGATCACCGCGGTTCGCGCGGTCCTATTAGCGTTGCTGGTGGCATCGGCGGCCCAGGCGGGACCGGTTTTCTCGGCCGTTGTCGGCGGCAGCGGCCAGGATTACGCTACGTCCGTTGCGTCGGATGCGCAGGGCAACACGTACGTCGCCGGTCTGACCTATTCGCCCGATTTTCCGGTCACGCCGGGAGCGGCGCAAACCACCTTCGGCGGCACCTGCGACGCGTTCATCGCCAAGCTCGACCCGGACGGCAAATTGATCTGGGCGACGTACCTGGGCGGCCTCCTGGACGATTGGGCCACAGGCATCGCGCTCGATAGCGCGGGCAACGTTTGGGTGACCGGTTATACAAGATCGGCCAACTTCCCGCTGGTGAATCCCATCCAAAGCGCGCTGGACAACGGCGCCTCCGACGATTTCGACGCGTTCGTCGCCAAGCTCAGCAACGACGGCAGCCAGCTTTACTATTCCACCTATCTCGGTGGTCCGCAGGATGACGGCGGAGTGGGTATCGCGACTGATCCGCAGGGGAACGCGTACGTCGCCATCAACGTGAACCAGGCGATGGGGTTTCTAAATCAGCCATCCTGGCCGGATCAGTTTGGCATTTTCGTGGTCAAGCTGAATTCTGCCGGCGCGCCGTCGTACACCTACTTTCATCCCGATGACGAAGCGGCTGCGATCACGCTCGATTCCGCTACCAACGTATATGTCGCCGGCTCGACGCTCGGCGCGTCCAGTGCAACGCTGCGGCTAGGCGCGATGGGAAGCCAGCAGGCCATGGTTTTCAAGCTTTCCGCAGATGGATCGGCCGAAGTGTACGAAGCAGACCTGGGCGGAAGCACCTGGGCCAACGGAACGGCAGTCGCCGTAGACGGCGCGGGCGAGGCGTACGTGGCGGGGATCACGACCTCGGTGGATTTTCCGTTGGTGAAACCCCTGCAGAGCACCCCGGGCGCACGGCCCTTATGGATGAGCGCGAATGGAGGAGCCACGTGGATGCCGCTGGACAATCTGCCGTTCGCGCTTCCACAGGCGATGGTGGTGGATCCGAGCACTCCGAGCACGCTCTATGAAGCAACCGCCGACCGGGGCGTGTTCCAGAGCCTGGATGGCGGCGCGACATGGACCAGCGCGTCTACAGGCATTGCGGGAACTGACGTGGAAGCGTTAGCGATCGATCCGGTGAACACTGCGACGCTCTACGCGGCCACCGCGCCGGTCAGCAACTCGCCGTCCGTCACGTCCGTTTACAAAACCGTGAACGGCGGAGCCCAGTGGACGCTGGTGGATTCGTCGGCGCCGATCGGCACGCAGCTTGCAGTGGACGCGCAGAACCCCAATATCGTTTGGGAGTTCAATGGTTCGATTCGCAAGACCACAGACGGGGGAATGACCTGGAATGCGGTGAGCTTTCCCGGGACCGTGCAAGCCCTGGCGCTCGACCCGCGCGTGAGCGGGCACGTGTTCGCCAGCTCCGAGACGATGCCCTGCCTCATCGGCTGCATCAGCTACCAGCCGCCCTACATTTATTCCAGCGCTGACGGGGGCAAGAGTTGGACCCCGATCACGGCGGTGTATCCGTATTCGCCCCTGTTAGTGGACGGCTCGACGAGTCCTTCGACGGTCTACGACGGTCTCGGCGATCGCAGCTCCGATGGCGGTACGACGTGGACCCAGATCAGCCCCCCGCCGGGAGGGTACGTGAATTCCTCAGTCGCGGCACTGGATCCGAGCGGCACGCTTTACACGGCGGTCCCGGGCGGCAGCAACTACGTTTCGCACGATTATGCGCAGACGTGGACCGCGACGGGCTCGTTCATTCCGCCGTTCACAATGGAGGCCGGCGGGCCGTCGATTACCGCGCTCAATCCGGCCGGCGCGGGCGGCACACTCGACGCCACGACCGGCCAGGTGGCGACGAGTGGATTCGTCACCAAGCTCAGCGCGGATGGATCGAGCGCCGTGTTCTCCACGTATCTGCGCGGGCACGCATCCATGGGTCCGTTTCCACTGTTCGAAGCCGAGCCGAACGACTTTCAGGACCAGACGTGGATCTCAGCCATTGCAGTCGATGCCGCGGGGAATGCGACGGTAGCAGGCGGGACGCGCTCGGCCGACTTTCCGACGGTGCAGGCTGTGCAGCCGGCGAACGCCGGAATGGCCGACGCATGGGTCGCGACGATTGCACCGGATGGCAGCGCGCTCAACTTTTCCACCTATTTCGGAGGTGCGCAGGACGATGGCGCGTTGGGGGCAGCGCTCGACTCGATGGGCAACGTGATTTTCGCGGGACAAACTTGGTCTCCCAATTTCCCGCGTTCGCAGCCGCTGCTGGCGCCGACCGGCTTTGGCGAAGCGTTCGTCACCAAGATCGAAATGCCGGGACCACCGGTAATCAGCAGCGTATATAACAACGCCAGCAACGAGCCCGGCATCGAAGCCGGATCGTGGGTGACCATCAAAGGCTCGAACCTGGCCAATACATTTCCGGGCCAGACCTGGACGGATGCTCAAATCGTGAATGGCAATCTGCCGACGTCGCTCGACGGCGTCAGCGTGACCATCGATGGCAAACCCGCGTTTGTGTATTACATCAGTCCCGTGCAAATCAATGTGCAGGCGCCATCGGATAGCACGATCGGTCCCGTGAATGTCGTAGTGGACAACAACGGCACGGTGAGCGCGCCCGCGACCGCGCAGCTCCAAGCCGTAGCGCCCGCGCTGTTCTTGTATCTGGGCACCAGCTATGCCGTCGCTTCGCTGTTGCCGGACTACACGCCGCTCGGGGATCCAGCGGCGGTGCCGGGAACCGTGGCCGCCCAGCCCGGGCAGACCATCGCGCTGTGGGGAACGGGATTCGGCACGACCAACCCGCCGGTTCCGGCGGGCACCACGGTGACGGGTGCGCCTGCGACGGTCACACTGCCGCAAGTGACCGTCGGCGGAGTGACGGCGAAACTAATCAGCTCTATTCTTTCCGCGGGCAGCGCCGGCCTGTATCAGATCACGATCCAACTGCCGGACAATACACCCACCGGGTCGGTCTCGGTGACGGCGTCGGTCAATGGGGTGCAAAGCCAGAACAGCGCGCTATTGTTCGTGAGCCCCGCCAAACAATAATGCCGCGCAATAATGTGTTGTGGCGGGTGACGATGAAGCTCAACCTCCGGCTCTGGATCGTGGCAGGTCTGCTCAGCACAGTTGCACAAGCAAAGCCCCAAGCAAAACCTTCGGACTCGGACGATTCGGAGGCGAGGCCTGCCGTGACCAAAGCGGACCTGCGCATCGTACAGCGCGCACGCGAAATCCTGGATTCGTCCGCGAAATGGAACCGCGCGGACACACGCGTCTGTCCCGCCGGCGCCAAGACTTTCAGCCTGTACTGTGCGCTCGAAGAGGCCACCAACGAAATCACCGGCGACTTCAAGCACCGGGGCGCCGCGATGCAAGAGGCGCGGTTCGTGATTGACGACATTGCGCCGAATGCCAAGAGCTACCATCATCGCCTGATGAACTACAACAACGACCCGGCGACCACATTCGCCGGCATCCAGAAGTTTTTCCGCCTATTGGACGAACGCATCGCCAAGCGGCTGGCGGAGCAAGAGGCGAATCAGAAAAAATGATCCGATTGAAACCCGTGGATGTGGCCGTGATCGGGCTGGGCGCGGCCGGCGGTGTCGCGGTGCTGCCGCTGGCTCAGG
>JASIGB010000944.1:0-2984 GCA_030045355.1 Bryobacteraceae bacterium | reverse complement strand
AGCGACACCTTCCCGCCGAACCCCATCGCGCCCACGCCGATGCGATTCGCCTCGTCCATAATCTCGGCTTCCAGTTCGGCGAGCTCCGGCACCGGATTCACGTCGTCCAGGGTGCGGAAAAGCTGCATCTTGGCCAAATCGTACCCGTGCGCGCGGTCGCTTCCGACGCACACGCCCACCGCCCCCGGCGCGCAGCCTTGGCCCTGCGCCTGCCAAACCGCGTGCAGGATGCACTTGCGCACGCCTTCCAAGTTGCGACCGGCGCTGCCTAAATGTTCCAGCTCCATCGGCAGCGAATATTGAATGTTCTTGTTCTCGCAGCCGCCGCCTTTGAGGATCAGTTTCACCTCGATCTCATCTTCCTCCCACTGCTCGAAGTGAATCACCGGCGTCTCGATCCCCAGGTTGTCGCCGCTGTTTTTGCCCGTTAGCGAATCCACTGAATTCGGTCGCAGTTTGCCGCGCTTGGTGGCTTCCGCGACGGCTTCGCGAATCGCGCGCCTTACGGCGACCTGATTGACGCCCACCGGTGTATGCACGATGAACGTCGGCATGCCCGTATCCTGACAGATCGGCCCCGAATCCTGCTGCGCCATGTCGATATTGGTCGCGATAATTCCCAGCGCTTGCGCCGCTTGTGTTCCAGCGATCTCTTCTTTGAGCGCCGTGCCCATGGCGGCACGGACATCCGGCGGCAGATTGGTAGAAGTTTGCGTGATCAGTTCGATCAAGCTGTCTTTCAGAAACGTCATTCGTTGTTAAGTCACCTATTCTTTGCAGCTAAAATTCTTGGCATCGTTTGGATCGCTACCACCAGTGTACTCGGCGTGTTGAGGGTATGGACACAAAGGCCGGCTGCGGCCGGGGAAGTCGCGGCCGGTGGCGATCACGCGATCGGGCGCGGCGCCTTTCTCCACCCAATCGACAATCGCGGTCAGCATATCGAAATGGTCCAGGGTCGCGCTTCCCCCCTGGCAATGTCCCATGCCCGGCACCATGTAGATACGCGCCCAGGATTCCGCCGATGCGATCGACCCGCTCGTATCCTTGGCCATGTTCTCGTAGTAACGCAGCGTGTCGAGCGGCGAAAACCAGGGATCGCTCAGGCCGTGATAGAAGATCAGCTTCCCGCCGTGGCCTTCGAAAGTGCTCAGGTTCGTCCAGGTGCTGTCGCCGAGCAGCGCGGTGGGATTCAATAGCACGCGCGCGGCCTCGCGATCGGCATTGAAATCCGCAAAATCCGCGCCCGTCGCCACAGGAATCACCGGTCCACCCAATAGTCCGGGAATTCCGCCTTTATCCGCGATCCCTGCGTCATACGGAACCCCCGGATAAATTTCATAGCCGGCATCCGACTTCGGCCCCGCGAACGCCGTCTTGAGCGCGTCCGCCTGCGCCTTGCTCAAGCAGGTATCGTTCTTGGCCCCGGAACATACCAGCGTTTCCGGATCGAAGTTGCACGCGCGCTGGTTGAAAATCATGCCGTCTTTCAGACCATCCTGGGCGTCGCAGACCTGAAGCAGGGAATTGACGATCAGCTTGCGGTCCGACTCGGAAAATGTTTTCTTCGCGTCCGGTTTTCCCTTCTCATCCTTGGGTGCCGCGCGATCGAAGACTGAGGTCATGTATCCCAACGCAAGATTGGAAAATCCCGTGCGAATGGCGGGGTCGCCCGAAATGATGCCGTCGAAATAGTCCGGATAGCGCTGCGACATGATCATCGCCTCGCGTCCGCCCGTGGAACAGCCGTCGAAATAAGAGTGATCCGCGCCGCGGCCGTAATAAGCCGCGATCATTTGCTTCGCCAGACGCGCGACGCGCCCGATCGCGACGTAATAGAAATCCAGGCTGGCCTGCTGATCGCGGAAGAAGCTGCCATCGAACACCGCGCCTTTGTGGCCGCTATCGGTGGTGACGACCGCGAATCCACGCGCGAGCGCCGGCTCATCGCCCGCGGCCTGCGCCCCCAGCGGCAGTGCGACGTTGCCGTTCAATCCGCCGCCGCCCTGAAACAGAAAGCGGCCGTTCCATTGATCGGGCAGAGCGAGTGCAAAGCCGATGCCATACGTCTTTCCGTCCGCACCCGTGCGCTGGTCGATCACACCTTCCACCTGACAGAACGCCGGGACCGCAACACTCGGCGCTCCTGGAAAGTTGGCAGCCGGACGCGAGCCTGCCGGCGTGGCCTCGGCCCGCGTAATAGCAAGCTTGATGCCAGGCGACTGGTATTGCAACATGCCGGCGCACTGCGAGCCCTGAGCGAACGCTGCGGGCGCAATGAAGGTGGCAAGCGCGAAAATCGAGTGAGCTCTTGTCATTTTGGGTCTGCCCTCAAGATTGTATAATCATCGCTGCATGCAATACCAGACGCTCGCCCTTGCCGCCGTTTTGACTGCCGCCCCGGTCTTCGCACAGGCCCCTGGTTCCGGCCCCGCCGCTCCTGTCGTTCAATCCCCAGAAGTCACGCCTGCCCGGCATATTGTGTTTCGCATTTTCGCGCCGCACGCGGAAAGCGTCGCGGTGTTCAGCTCGGACCTTTTTGGCCAGAAGCTGAGACACGACATGGCCAAACGCGACGACAATGTGTGGGAGCTGGATGCCGGCCCCATCGACTCCGGCGCGTATCGCTACAACTTTAACGTCGACGGGGTGTCCGTCATGGATCCGCGCAATCCTTCAGTCAGCGAATCGGTCGGTAACGCCTGGAGCATGGTGTATGTGCCGGGCGCCGATTTCATGGACACCAAAGACGCTCCGCACGGCGCCGTCGCGAGCGTCACCTATTATTCCAAGAGCCTCGGCAAGTTCCGGCGCATGCACGTCTACACGCCACCGGGCTACGAGACGAGTTCCCAGAAGTATCCCGTCTTTTATCTCCTGCACGGCGCCGGGGACTGCGACGAATCGTGGTCGTCGGTGGGACGCGCCGGATTTATCCTCGACAACCTGATCGCCGCGAAAAAAGCCAAGCCGATGATCGTGGT